>CABPXX010000042.1 GCA_902461475.1 uncultured Eubacteriales bacterium
CCGCATCCACTGCACCCGTCTGGCTGGCTCCAAGGCGGACAACTGGATGCTGCGTCAGCACCCCAAGGTTCTGGGCCTCCAGTTTGTGGACAACATCCGCCGTCCCAACCGGGACAACGCCATCGACGTGTACATCTCCGACGAGTACGAGGATGTGCTGGCCGAGGGCGTGTGGCAGGAGACCTTCAAGGTCAAGCCCGAGCCCCTGACCCGTGAGGAGAAAAAGGCCTGGATTGCCCAGATGCACGGCGTGTCCGTGGGCTCCGACGCCTTCTTCCCCTTCGGCGACAACGTGGAGCGGGCCCACAAGTCCGGCGTGGAGTACATCGCCCAGCCCGGCGGCTCCATCCGGGACGACAACGTCATTGAAACTTGCAACAAGTATGGAATCGTCATGGCCTTCACCGGCATGCGCCTGTTCCACCACTAAGAGGAGGGTCAACCCATGAGAGTACTCGTAGTGGGCAGCGGCGGCCGTGAACACGCCATCTGCTGGAAGCTGGCCCAGTCCCCCAAGGTCACCGAGCTGTTCTGCGCCCCCGGCAACGGCGGCATCGCCCAGGTGGCCACCTGCGTGGATGTCAAGGCCACCGACGTGCCCGGCATGGTGGCTTGGGCCAAGGAAAACCACATGGATTTCGTCATGGTGGCTCCGGATGACCCCCTGGCCATGGGCATGGTGGACGCTCTGGAGGAGGCGGGCATTCCCGCCTTCGGCCCCCGGGCCAACGCCGCCATCATTGAGGCCAGCAAGGCCTTCTCCAAGGAGCTGATGGCCAAGTACCACATCCCCACCGCCGCCTATGCCACCTTCACCGAGCTGGACAAGGCCCTGGCCTACATCGAGGAGCAGGGCGCTCCCATCGTGGTGAAGGCCGACGGCCTGGCCCTGGGCAAGGGCGTGGTGGTAGCCTCCACCGTAGAGGAAGCCAAACAGGCCGCCACCGAGATGATGGCAGACAAGAAGTTCGGCGAGTCCGGCTCCACGGTAGTCATCGAGGAGTGCATGGTGGGCCCCGAGGTCACCGTGCTGGCCTTTGCCGACGGCAAGCACGTGGTCCCCATGCCTGCCAGCCAGGACCACAAGCGAGCCTTTGACGGCAACCAGGGCCCCAACACCGGCGGCATGGGCGCCATCTCTCCCCCGCCCCAGTACACCCCTGAGATCGCCAAGCAGTGCATGGAGGAGATCTTCCAGCCCACCATTGACGCCCTCCAGGCTGAGGGCCGTCCCTTCCACGGGGTGATCTACTTCGGCCTCATGCTCACCCCCAAGGGTCCCCGGGTGGTGGAGTACAACGCCCGCTTCGGTGACCCCGAGTGCCAGGTGGTACTCTCCCTGCTGGACACCGATTTGATGGACGTGCTCCAGGCCTGTGTGGACGGCACCCTGGACCAGCTGGATATCCAGTGGAAGAAGGAGGCCGGGTGCGTGCTGGTGCTGGCCTCCGGTGGCTATCCCCTGGACTACAAAAAGGGATATCCCATCTCCGGGCTGGAGGAGGCCGGTAAGACCTCCGTGGTGTTCCACGCTGGCACCGCTCTGAAAGACGGCCAATACGTCACCAACGGCGGCCGTGTGCTGGGTGTCACCACCACCGCCCCCACCCTGGAAGAAGCCATTGCCAAGGCCTATGAGGCAGGCAAGCACATCTCCTTCACCGACATGCACTTCCGCACCGACATTGGACACGCATTTTAAGGAGCGTTTTCTATGATTACCTTGGCCCAGCGCATCACAGAATTGCGCACCCAAAAGGGCATGAGCCGCCCGGAGCTGTCTCTGGCCCTGGGCCTGCCCAAAACCGCTGTGGAGAAGTTCGAGACGGGGCGTCAGACCCCCACCCAGGAGCAGCAGAAGAAAATGGCCGCCTATTTTGGCGTGTCTCTGTTCTACCTCCGGGGGGAGAGCAATGACCCCACCACCCAGGACAGCTGGATGAATGGGGCCATTCCCGACGACGAGCCCGTCCCCTATCTCCCGCCCCAGCCCAAGCGGCCCCAGGCGGTCCGCCCCTCTCCCGTGAAGGAGGGCTCCATGCTGGACCCCATTTTGAAAAGCGCTGGCTTCCAGCAGGCCGTCCACGACGCTGTGGTGGATGTGCTCCGCTCCAAAGAAGGGCAGCAACTACTGGAACAGGCGGTAGCCCGTTACCTGCGCAAATAACCACAAAAAAGATCGGACCAGGATGTTCTCTCATCCCAGTCCGATCTTTTTTCTTATAACAGCGGAGCAAGCACCTGCAAGATCTCCCGCCCCAAACGGCGGTAGTAGGGCACGCTCTTGCACTGCTCCAGGGTCACCGCCACGCTCTTGTCCTGGGTACTCAAAAAGTCATCGCGGATGTGGTGGACGGTGGGGGTGCCATACAGGAGCACCCCGTTTTCAAAGTGCAAAAACATACTGCGGTAGTCCATGTTCACCGTGCCTACGGTGGCATAGCAGTCGTCCACCACAAAGTTTTTACTGTGGATGAAGCCGGGGGTGTACTCGTAGATCTTCACGCCCGCCTCTATAAGCTCGTCGTAGTGGGCCCGGGTCACCTCAAACACCGTCTTTTTGTCCGGGATGTGGGGGGTGATGATACGCACGTCCACCCCGGACTTGGCGGCGGTGGTGAGGGCCACCGTCATGGAGTAGTCAATGACCAGGTACGGCGTGGTGATGTACACATACCGCTTGGCCCGGTTGATGAGGTTGAGGTACACCGACAGCCCCACCGGCTCATTGTCCCAAGGGCAGTCCTGGTAGGGCTGCACATAGCCCACCTCGCTCCACGCCGAGGGCTCCGGCCGGTAACCGTCAAAGTCCTCGGCACTGTTCTCAGTGAAGTCCCACATGGACAGGAAAGACACCGTCATAGACCACACCGCATCCCCCTCCAGGCGGATGGCAGAGTCCTTCCAATGGCCGAACCGGGATTTGACGTTGATGTACTCGTCCGCCATGTTGATGCCCCCGGTAAAGGCCACCGTTCCGTCGATGATCATATATTTCCGGTGGTCCCGGTTATTCTGGCGCAGAGACACCACCGGGAGGATGCGGTTAAACACCCGGCACTGGATGCCCAACTTTTCCATGCGCTCCGGGTAATCCGCCGGAAGAGTGAAGATGGACCCCACGTCGTCGTAGATCACCCGGACTTCCACCCCCTGCTGCACCTTCACTTGCAGCACATCCAGAATGGAGTTCCAAAGCTTGCCTTCTTCAATGATGAAGTATTCGATGAAGATATACCGCTTGGCCCCCCACAGGGCGGCCAGAATGTCGCTGTAACAGTTGTCCCCCAGGGGATAATAGTGGCTCTTGGTGTTGCCATACACCGGACAGTGGGCCACCTGCTCCAGGTAGTTGGCCATACACGAGGCATCCGAGCCAATGAGCTGAGTCAGGGCCCCGGCCCGGTGGCACTCATCCCCCAGGTTCTGGCACACTTTCTCCTCCATGATGCGCAGACGCTTCTGGTTGAAGTTGGACAGGTGGTTTCCACCCAAGAGCAGATAGGCCAGCGACCCAAAGGGCATCAGACCCAGAACAATGATAATCCAGCTGATCTTATACCCTGGATTACTCTTACTGGCTACAATCCACACCACCACCAGAATGGACAAGATCAAAAAGGCCCCATGTATCATGTCGTAATGGGGAATCTCCTGTAGCCTGGAAAGGGCAAACACGTAGAACCCCAGCTGAACGACGATCAACACCGCCATAATGCCCAGTCGGTGAAACAACAACTTTCCGATATGCGTCAGTATCCGATTCATGGTATCTCCTCTTTACCGCAAAACCACGCTGTCCTCGCCCAGCGTCTCTCTCAGTTCCTCCAGCAGCACCGCATGGTGCAGACAGCCCGCCAGCAGCTTCTTTTTGCTGTCTTGCAGGTAGACCACCGTGCGGCTCTGGCCGGGGAACATACTCAGCAGCTTTTTCAGCCACACCAGGGACTCATTTCCGTCGGGCAGGCGAATCCACAGGGTCTTTTCTGCCTCGCTCTCCTCTGGCGTTGGGCTCTGCTGGTCCTCTCCACTCAGGGGTCCAATCCAGTCCACCATGATCTGAGGCTCCTTCTCGTCCCGCTGGGACAAACGCCCGGTGACGGCCACAGGAAGCCCTGCCTTCAAGTAATGGCCGCACTCCCCCAGCACCCTGGAGAACACCATCAGCTCCATAGCCCCCGTGGCGTCCTCCAGGGAGACGTAGGCCATCATGGTGTTGTTCTTGGTGGTCTTGGTCTTCACCGTGGCCACCACCCCCGCCACCGTCACCTTCTGGCCGTCGGAGAACTTGGGAGGACGGTCCCCCTCCTCCGAGCAGCCCTGGATCAGGGTGGCAATGGGCACCGCGCGGAGCTTTTGCACTTGGCGGCGGTACTGGTCCATGGGATGGCCGGACAGATACAGGCCTGTGACTTCCTTCTCCATGGCCATGAGCTCCGCGGGAGAAAACTCGGGAATGTCCGGCAGCTTCATCTCCGGCTCCAGGCTCTCCTGACCACCGAAGAGGTCAAACTGCCCCTCCAGTTTCTGCCGCTGGTCACGGAGAATGGAGTCCACCACCTGCTCAAAGACCTTCAGCAGCTGACTACGGCGATAGCCCATGCGGTCAAAACACCCCGCCCGGATGAGACTCTCCAGCACCCGCTTATTGAGATCGTTGTGGCTCATGCGGGCACAGAAGTCAGAGAAGGAGGTGAAGGGGCCTCCCTGCTGCCGCTGGGTCAGCACCGCATTCACAAAGCCCCGGCCCACGCCCTTGAGGGCGGCCAGTCCGAATCGGATGTTATTGCCCGATACGGTAAAGCTCAGACCCGACTCGTTGATATCGGGAGGCAACAGAGCGATGCCGTTTTCCTTACATTCGGCAATGTACTCCGCCACCTTGTCCTGAGAGTCCAGCACCGAGGTGAGCAGAGCCGCCATATACTCCCGAGTGTAGTGGCGCTTAAACCACGCCGTCTGATAGGCCACAATGGCGTAGCTCACGGCGTGGGCCTTGTTGAAGGCGTAGTTGGCAAAGGCGTAAATTTCATCATAGATGGCTTGGGCATCCTCCGCCGGAATACCCCGAGCCACACAGCCCTCAATGTTGCGCTGAGGGTCGCCGTTGATAAAGGCCTCCCGCTCCCGCTCAATGTCCTTGACCTTCTTCTTACTCATGGCCCGGCGCACCATGTCCGCCTGGCCCAAGGAGTATCCCGCCAGGCGGCGGAAAATCTCAATGACCTGCTCCTGGTAGACGATACACCCATAGGTCACGGACAGAATGGGCTCCAGGGCGGGATTCCGGTAGGAAATACACCGGGGGTCCTGCTTACTGGCGATAAACTTGGGGATGGAGTCCATGGGGCCGGGTCGGTACAGGGCGATGATAGCGGTGATGTCCTCAATGTTCTGGGGCTTGAGGCCCACACACACACCCGTCATGCCCGCCGACTCCATCTGGAACACACCAGAGGTGTGCCCCTCGGATAGCATACGGAACACCTCCGGGTCGTCGTCTCGAATCTCGCTGAGGGAGAAGTCCGGGTTGTGCTCTTTGACCATCTTCACCGCATCATCCAAAATGGTCAGGTTCCGCAGGCCCAAAAAGTCCATTTTCAAAAGGCCCAGCTCTTCCAGGGTCACCATGGTGTACTGGGTCACCGGCACGTCATCGTTGGTAGCCAGGGGCACATACTCATACACCGGCCGCCGGGTAATAACCACGCCAGCGGCATGGGTGGAGGCGTTGCGGGGCATGCCTTCCAGCTTCCGGGCCATATCCACCAGCTGCTTGACCTTTTCGTTGCCGTTGTACAGGTCCGCCAGACCCTTGGACAGCACCAGTGCCTTGTCCAGGGTCATATCCTGGGCAAAGGGCACTTGCTTGGCAATGGCGTCCACCTCGGCGTAGGGCATGTCCATCACCCGGCCCACGTCCCGGATGGCCGCCTTGGCCTTCATGGTACCAAAGGTGACGATCTGGGCCACGTGGTCCTCCCCGTACTTCCGGGACACGTAGTCGATGACCTCCTGACGGCGGCGGATGCAGAAGTCAATGTCGATATCCGGCATGGTGACTCGCTCGGGGTTGAGGAATCGCTCAAAATACAGGGAGTACTTCATGGGGTCAATGTCGGTGATATACAGGCAATAGGACACCATGGACCCCGCAGCGGAGCCACGGCCTGGGCCCACGGGGATGCCCTGGCTCTTGGCGTAGCCGATAAAGTCGGAGACGATGAGGAAGTAATCCACAAAGCCCATGCGGCGAATCATGTTCATCTCCATCTCCAGCCGCTGCTGGTACTCCTCCCCGGCCCCCGGGTACCGCTGCTGGAAGCCCTGGCGGCACAGGCGCTCAAAATAGGCGTCCCCATCCGTCTCCCCCTCCGGCAACTTGAACTCCGGCAGGTGGTGGACCCCGAACTGGAAGTCCACTTGACACATCTGGGCGATCTTAGCAGTGTTTTCAATGGCCTCCGGGCACTGGGGAAAGAGGGCGCACATCTCCTCTTCGCTTTTGATGTAGAACTCCTGGGTCTCAAAGCGCATGCGGTCGGTGTCCTCCAGCCGCTTGCCCGTCTGGACACACATGAGCACATCCTGCATCACCGAGTCCTCTCGGGTGAGGTAGTGGGCGTCGTTGGTGGCCACCAGGGGAATCCCTGTCTCGGCGTGGAGGAGGAAAATCCCGGCGTTCACCGCCTTCTGCTGGTCAATGCCGTGGTCCTGAATCTCCAGGTAGTAGCTGTCCTCTCCAAAGATGTCCCGCATCTCCAGGGCGTGGGCCAGCGCCCCCTGGTAGTCCCCCGCCATGAGACGCCGGGGAATTTCCCCGCCCAGGCAGGCGGACAGGGCGATCAGGCCCTCACTGTGGGCCCGCAGCAGCTCCATATCCACCCGAGGTCTGCCGTAAAAGCCCTCCACATAGGCCATGGACACCAGATAGCTGAGGTTCCGGTACCCCGTCTCATTTTTACACAGCAGCACTAGGTGTCGGGGAGAGCCGTCCAGCTCTCGGGTGTGGTCGAACCGGGACCGGGGGGCCACATACACCTCACAGCCGATAATGGGCTTAATCCCCGCCCCAAGGCAGGCCCGGTAGAAGTCCACAGCGCCGAACATCACTCCGTGGTCGGTGATGGCCACAGCCTCCTGTCCCAGCTCCTTGACCCGCTCCACCAACTGCTTGATGCGGCAGGCCCCATCCAACAGGGAGTATTCCGTATGTACATGTAGATGGACAAAAGCCATGAATATATCCTCCTGGGTAAAAGGTTTTCTCTCTCAGCTCTCCGCCAGCTGGGCCAGCTTGCGCAATCGGTGGTTCAGGGCAGACTTGGACACCGGGGGGGTGCACAGCTCCGCCAACTGGGCCAAGGTCAGCTCCGGGTGGGCCATGCGCAGGTCCACCGCCTCCTTTAATTTATCGGGCAGGTCTTCCAGCATCCCCCGCTCTTCCAGGCGGTAGATGGCGTCCATCTGCCACCGGGCCGCCTCCACCGTCTTATCCAGATTGGCGGCATCGCAGTTGACCCTCCGGTTGACGCTGCCTCTCAGGTCCCGCTCCAACTTGGCGGTCATGATCTCCATGGCAGAGACAGGGGCGCCCACGGTGGTGAGGAAGTCCTCAATATGGTCGCTCTGCTTGAAATAGGTCACGTGGTTGCCCTTGCGCTGGGTGTCCTTGGGGGTAAAGCCCAGCTCCTGGAGCAGGGCGATGCTCTCCCGCCCCACGGCCCCGTGGGAGGTGGCCAGCTCCAGATGATAGCTCTTGCCCGGGTCGGTCACCGAACCCCCCGCCAAAAAGGCACCTCGGAAAAAAGCCGTCTGGCAGTGTTCCTCCTCCAGATGGGCAAAGTTGATGTGCACAGACACGGCGGAGTCCCGCTCCAGTCCGAAGGTGTCAAAGAGGATGTGCAGCTTCTCCGGGTCCTCAATGAGGAAACTGCCCTTCCCCTCCCCGGTGGGAATCACGTCAAACTCCACCCGGAATGCCTTGCGAAACAGCAGGGGCAGCCGCTGTTTGAGCTGGGGGGATTCCGTGATGATGCGCACCTGTCGTGGCTGGAACGTATTGCAGTAAAGCAAAATCCCGTAGGCCTCCGCCTGAGCGCAGCAGCGGCGGCTGAGGGGCTGTTTACATAGTTCTTGTTTTACTTGGGCAGAAAAGGTCACATGCATCTGCTCCTTTTGTCAAAATGTCTTGGTGTGTCCACGCTGCTGGTACAGCTCCAGCACGGCCTGGGCCACCTTGTCCCCGGAGTGTCGGGGGCA
>CABPXX010000043.1 GCA_902461475.1 uncultured Eubacteriales bacterium
GCTATGGGATAGATCATGGCAGGAGAGCAGGGGCACAATACCGCCCCGGTGGCAGGCCAGAGCCCGCCCGTCCGACTGGGTTTCCAGATTTGGAGCCCTTTCACCGCACAGCGGAATGCTCTGGGTGCACCGCCCGTAAAAGGGACAGCAGTGGTGGCCCGGCTGTTCCTGGGCGGTGTTGGGGCGGATGCCCCACAGGTCTCGCAGAGGGTTGAGGGTGACGGCGGACTGGAGCAGGCCCCGGGTGTAGGGGTGCCGGGGGCGGTCCAGAATGTCTCCCGTTGGCCCTTTCTCCTCTACGTGTCCCTGGTAGAGCACTATGGTGCGCCCTCCCAGGGCCCGGGCCAGCCCCATGTCGTGGGTGACCACCAGAAAGGCGGTACCTAAGGTGTCCCGCAGCGTCTCAATGGCGGAGGGAACAGCAGCACCGGACTCTGGGTCCAGGCTGGCGGTGGGCTCATCCAGCAGCACCAGCTCCGGGTCCAGGGCCACGGCGTTGGCCAGTAAAAATTTCTGTACCATGCCCCCGGACAGCTGGTGGGGACGGAGGGACAGGTCGTCCGGCGACAGCCCTACCAGTTCCATGAGGGCATGGGCTTTTTTGGTGCATTGGTCTGGGGAATAGGCCAGAGCCAGCACCTCGTGGAGGTGCTGACTCAGGGTCAGCTTGGGATTGAGCCACTCCACCGAGTTCTGAAAAGCCACAGAGAGGGTCTTCATGCGTAGTTTGCGGCGCTGAGCCTCCCGCATGGTGAGAAAATCCGCCCCGTGGAGGAGTACCTGGCCGTGTACTTTACCCTCTGAGGGGAGCAAGCAGGAGATGGCCTGGACCAGCGAGGTCTTCCCGCTGCCGGACTCTCCGATGACGGAGAGAATTTCTCCTCGGTCCAGCTGGAAGCTGAGTGGGTGTAGGTGAAATTGTGGGTAGGACACAGAGAGTTCTTGAACTTGGAGCAGCACGGTACCCCTCCTAGGATTTGGGTAATTGAATGGCCTGCACCATCAGGCGCAGCAGTAAAGTGGACACCAGCCACCAGAGCCAGAACGAGGTGCGGTAAATGCCGGGAAACTGGGTGGCCCGGGCAATCATCAGCCCCCAGGACCGGGCCAGGGGGTCTGACAGGCCTAGAAAGGACAGGGAGGACTCCTGGAGGATGGACTTCCCCACCACCCCCAGGGCGTTCACCGACAGTAGGGGGAGCAGGTCTCCCGCCAGGTGGGTGCGGATGAGGTACCAGAGCCCGCCGCCGTACACTTTGGCCATGGCCACATAGGGGCGGTGACACACCGAACGGGGTTTGGCCCGCGGGGCCCAGGAGAACAGGCAGAGAATCCAGATGATGTTCCAGGTGTTCTGGCCCAGAAAGGCCCCCAGCACGATCATCACCGGCAGTTGGGGGATGGAGAGGAAGATCTGAATGAGCAGCCCAATGGCGTGGTCCACCCAGCCGCCCAGCAGTCCCGCAGCTGTACCCAATCCGCCTCCCAGAAGGAAGGTACAAAGGGCGGTCATGACGCCGATCCCCATACTGCGGAAAAACCCGGCGGAGATTTGAGCGAATACATCCACTCCTAGGTTGTCAGTGCCCAGCCAGTGGGAAGCGGAGGGCGGCTGGAGGGAATCCCCAGAAGGGAGAGAGGCGTCCCAGGGATAGAAGGTGACGCCCCAGAGAAAGACCAGGGTCAGCACAAGAAAGAGGGTGAGAGGGATGAGCAGACTTTTTTTCATGGCTGTACCTCCCGCTCCACGGCGTGGTTACACAGGTCTGCCAGGGTGAGACTCACAAGCACCAGAAGGGCAGAGAGGAGAAATACCCCCTGAATCATGGGGTAGTCCCGGTAGGTCACTGCCTCCCGTAAGACGGTACCCAGGCCCGGATAGGCAAAGACGTTTTCCACCAGAATGGTGCCTCCCACGGTGGAGCCCACCGAGAGAAAGAGCCGGGCCACAATTGGGGTGATGCTATTGGCCAGGAGATAGAAGGGCCATACCCGCCGTTTTCTCAGTCCTTTGGCCTTCGCGTTTATCATATATGGCTGCTCAAGCACGGAGAAGAAGCTGGCCCAGGCGGGGGAAAAAGAACTTGGGGCAGGTCACGAGAGTGAGGGCGACAATGGGCATGAGGCTGTGGAGAAGAATGTCACCCAGCTGCTGCCATAGGGAAGAGTACTGGGCGAAGGGAGTCACCGCTCCAGACAAAGGAATCCAGGACACCTGGGCTGCCACCAGAAAGAGCAGGAGCACACCTGTGAGAAAGGGCGGGAGTTCAGCCAGGGCAGAGAGGACGGGAGACAAAATGCGGTGCCCATGCCGGGTGCCCACACATACCAGGGCCAGCCCAACCCCCAGAATGAGGCTTAACAGCAGGGAAGCCCCCATCATCCACAGGCTCCAGGGCAGACGCTCCAGGAGAATGTCCGCCACCGGGCGTTTATAGTGGATACTCTGGCCCAGATCCCCGTGGAGATTGCGTACCACGGTGTCCACCAGCTGCCGAGGCCAAGGCTTGTCCAGACCGTAATATTCCCGCAGCAGTTCCTTCAGCTCCTGAGTGTAGACCACGGCCACATCCTCCCCAGACCCAGAGGCGGTGTAGTCGAAGGGGTCTCCCGGCATGAGCCGGGGGATGAAGAAGTTGAGCAGGTAGATGGCCACACAGGAGAGCAGGAGCAGCAGAATGCGGCGGGCCATGGGGAGCGTCAGCGCTCCATGTAGGAGAGTCGGTTTTGTTCGGCCTGCTGATAGGCGTAGGTTTTCATCCATCCGTCGTAGTAGTCCTTTCGATACATGGAATAGGTGGATTGGTTGGCAATGACAAGGATAGGAATCTCCTGGCTCACCAGCAGCTCCAGCTCTTGGAACATGGCCAAGCGCTGGTCAAAGTCGGTCTCGTACTGCTGACCCTCGGCCAGACGGGTCATCTCCGCATTGGAGTAGCCGATGGCCCCCATGGAGTGGGGATTGGTGCCGGAGAACTTGGAGATATCAGAGAAGAGGGTGCGCATGTAGGTGGGGGGATTGTTGCCCCAGCCGCCATTGCCCACCAGGGCGAACTCGTAGGCGCCCTGGTTGATGTTATCATCCCGGGTGGCGGAGTCGTAGGCGGTGACGGACACGGTCATTCCCGCCTGGGTGAGGCCGTTTTTGATAATCTCGGCAATGGCCAGGTCGTCCGCACTGTTGCCGCAGAGAAGGGTGACAGACAGATTCTGACCGCCCAACACCTCCTGGGCCTTTTGGGGGTCATAGTCGTATTGCACCACATGTTCGTTGTAGAAGATACTCCCCTGGGGGACATAGCCCGCGCTGCCCACGGTACCCGCCCCCCGGAACACGTTGTCCACCACGCTCTGGCGGTCGATGGCAGCGTATACCGCCTGACGGTAGGTGAGGTCTAAAAACTGAGGGCAGGCCTCGTAGTTAATGAGCAGCTTGTACCCCATGTCGTTGGCCTTGTCCACCAGCGAGATGTTGGGGTCACTGAGGTAGCTATCTTTCAAGTCGGCGGGCAGGGAGGTGATGTCCAGCTCCCCGGCCTCAAAGGCCAGAAGAGGATCGCTGACGGGGATAAACTGGATTTTCTCCGCCCCCTGGGTTCCGTTGCACCACCCTTCGTAGGCGGTGAACTCATATAGCCCGGTGGCTCCGTCGTACTGGGTGCAGGAGAAGGCCCCGCTGCCCACCAGATAGCCCTCCCCGGTGTAGGAGTAGGGGTCCTCTACTTCGGACCAGATGTGCTGGGGGAGGATGACAAAGCTGCCCAGATTGGACAGAGTGTCGGCGTCGGGCTCGTCCACCGTCAGGGTAATGGTGTGGTCGTCCACCACCGTGTAGTGGTCCACCAGGAAGTCTTCGCCCACGCCCAGGGGATTGGATACGGGGGGATGCTCCCGGTAGTAGTCCAGGGTAAAGGCCACGTCCTGGGCGGTGAGGGGCTCCCCATCCTGGAAGGTGGCGGTTTCAAAGAGGGTGAAGGTGTAGTCGCTGCCGTCCACCGTCCAGCTCTCTGCCAGCCAGGACACGTTTCCCTCCTCGTCTTTTTCCAGTAGGCTGCCGTACACCAGCTTCATTTTGGCGGTGCCGGGTCCTCGGGACTGGCAAAGGAACGGGTTGGGAGCGCCCCAGTCGGTGCCTCCCTCCAACTTGAGGGTGGACACGGAATACTGGGAGTTGGAAGGCGTGGACGAGGGGGGAGAGGCGGTGCATCCGGCGCACAGGGCTAAGGCGGCGGCACAGGTGAGGGCGATGATGGGTTTTGTGTGCATGGTTGGTCCTCCTAGAACAATAAAAAGTTCATCAAGAGCACCTCCTGGTGCTCCTGATGAACTTCTCATTCATCCAATCTTGTGGTGTGGTGGGGATTATGGAAACGGCCATCTTCTGACAGCCCAGAGGATTGCTTCTACAATCTAAAAGTTATTTTACCAGATTGGGCGTCCCATGTCAACGTCACAGAGGGTCTTCCATGCCGTCATGGGCATGGGCGGCCAACAACTCCTGGGATTGGGGCGTGTCGTCCTCGTAAATTTCAAACAGGTCCTCGTCCTGGAGGGTGGGACGGCGGTGGCGGAACAGGGATGTGATCACCGGATAGAGCACCAGGGCCACCAAGCCCGCAGAAAAGCCGTTGTTGTACAGGTTCATGCCTTCCAGGGGCAGCCCGGCCTGGAGCACCACCGCTGAGTGGACGAGTCCGGCCACCACCCCAAAGGGCCAGCCGAACACCCCGGAGAAGGGGGCCAGGGCGGTGCCAAACAGGGAGGCCAGCTGGAGCGACTCGTGGCTGGCGGAGACATGGAGGAAGGTACTGCCCAACAGCACTCCAATCATCACCGGGGCGATGTTACGCAGGTGCTTTCCGTAGGCGGAAAAGCCCATGATGGTGAAAATACCGCCTAGGGTGGGTCCGTTCAAGTCTCCGCCTGTGACCAGGATGTACACCATGGCAAACAGTCCGTTGACGCCCATGTTCACCAGCACAGGCCCGTGGCCGAACACACGCAGGTAGTCGCTGGGGGCACGGCCAGAGGTCTGGAGCAGCCGCCAGTAGCCCCGCAAGGTGGTGCGGGGGTTGGGGATGAGCCCGGCCACAATGAGGGTAATACATATCACAGCCAGAAAGATGCCGAAGGTGAGGTTGTTCCCCGTGGACCAGATCAAGTGGGAGGCGGGGTTCAGGCCTAAGGCTTTGAAGATGGGGACAAAGATCATGGCCACCAGTCCGCAGGCAAAGCCGGTGGAGTACAGATTCATGCCGTTTTGGATGCGGAAGGCGTACTCGGATACTGGGGCAATGAGAAAGCCGATGAGCAAGCCCACCACGGCCCCCAGCCAAGGGGACACATCACAGCCCATGAAACTGACCATGGGGGCCAGGGAAGTGCCCAACATAGCCACGTTGACGTACTTGGAAAAGGGCTCTTTCCGCCAGAGGGCATAGAGGGCCGTGCCAAAGAGGATGGGCCAGATGTTGAGAATGTTTTTTCCAAACAGGGAAAAGCCCGCCATGAGGCTGATGGTGACCAGGGTGGAGCCGTTGGGCGTCTCGCCCACCAGATAGAAGATGGCCACGGCAATGAGGGTGACCAGCCCTGCGTTGACAAACGCAGGGCCGGTTCCGCACAGAGCTACATAGTCGGTGATGAGTACGTCTTCATGGCTGAGCATGGTCCAAAGACCCTGGAAAAGATTTTGTGAATGGAATAGGCCAAACACCAGCAGAAGTGCGCCCAATCCAGCGGCGGCTGGGAGCAGGGCGGCGTTTCGGCGGTGTACGTGGGGTACGTGCATAGAGTGTTTCGTCTCCTTACATGTTGGAGTGCATCAACGGTCCCATTTGTCGATGAGGGCCCGAATCTGGTCGGCGAACTTGCCCAAATCCTTGTTGGAGCCGCCCTTGTTGTGGGCGATGACCTCCATCAGTCGCTTGCCCACATCCTCCAGACGGCGGTAGGCGGGAGAACCGGGGGCAGGCAGTGCCGTGGCGGGCTTCCGCTCCAGAATGACACCGGGGGCCAGAATCCGGGTCTGGAGCAGGTCGTAGACCTCCTCGTAGTTGGGGGAGTGGGCCTGGAAGCCCAGGTCCCGGAGGGTCTGGGCGTAGTGCTCGGTGACGCTACTCTCGCCGTGGACCACAAAGACGTGCTGGGGCATGGGGTGATAGGCCTGAATCCAGGCAATGAGGCCATTTTTATCGGCATGGGAGGAGAGGCCAGGGAAATTGACAATGCGGGCCCGCACCGAGATCTCCTCACCGAAGAGCTTGACGTGGGTCACCCCGTCCAGAAGCCGCCGACCTAAGCTGCCCCCTGCCTGGTAGCCTACGAACACGATGGCGCACTCCTCTCGCCACAGATTGTGCTTGAGGTGGTGGCGGATACGCCCGGCATCACACATGCCCGAGGCAGAGATGATGACCTTGGGGTTGGGGTCCGAGTTCAGGGCCATGGACTCCTGGGTGGACTCGGTGATGTTCAAGCCGGGGAACTGGAACAGGGCACCGCCCTTCAGGGCCTCAATGGCCTCCTCGTCCAGATATCCGTGGAGATCGCCGGAGAAAATACGGGTGGCGGCGCCAGCCAGGGGAGAGTCCACATACACCTGAAAATCGGGGACGCTGCGCACCAGGCCCTGCTCCTTCATCTCACGCATGAAGTACAGAAGCTCCTGGGTGCGGCCTACCGCAAAGGAGGGGATGATCACATTTCCGCCTTTGGAGAGGGTCTCATCAATGAGGGCGGCCAAATCTCCGGTGTAGTCTGGGTCTACGTCCATGTCGTGGAGACGGTCCCCGTAGGTGCTCTCCGTGACCACATAGTCCGCTTCCGAGATAAACTGGGGGTCCCGGATGATGGGCTGCTCCCGGTTGCCAATGTCGCCGGAGAAGACGATTTTTTTGGTCTCGCCGTTCTCGGTCAGCCATAGCTCGGCACTGGCCGAGCCCAACAGGTGCCCGGCGTCGGTGAAGCGGAGCTTGATGTCGTCATTGACTTGAATCTCCTGGCCGTATTCGCACACCACCAGGTGGCGGAGGCTGCGCTCCACATCGGCCAAGGTGTACAGGGGCTCCACCGGGGGACGTCCGGCCCGCTGGCCCTTCTGGTTTTCCCACTTGGCGTCACTTTCTTGGATGTGGGCGGAGTCCCGCAGCATAATGTCCAGCAGTTGGGCGGTGAGGCGGGTGCAGTAGATGTTGCCGCCAAATCCCTGCTTGATGAGCAGGGGAATGCGGCCGGAGTGGTCAATGTGGGCGTGGGTGACAATGACGTCCTGAATGTAGCTGGGCATGAAGTCCAGCTGGGTGTTGTCGATCTCATCCCGCCCCTGCTGCAAGCCGCAGTCAATGAGCACCTTGTATCCGTTGCACTCCACACAGTGGCAGCTGCCGGTGACGGCCTTGGCTGCACCGAAAAATGTGAGCTTCATCCAGAGCACCTCCTATGCAATACTTCTAAGAGCATTGTAATCCATTCCCGCTGGTTTGTAAAGAAGTGCACAAAAGAAAAGGGGATGCAGGCGGTGAAACCTGCATCCCCGAAAAAGGTTGGCAAATAAAATTACTTAGCCAGCTGCTTGGCGATCTCCTCAGCGAAGTTCTCCTGCTTCTTCTCGATGCCCTCGCCCTTCTCGAAGCGCACGGCGTCACGGAAGGTGACAGTGCCGCCCAGAGCCTTGGCAGCGGAAGAGATATACTTCTCCACGGTCATGTCGCCGTCCTTGACGAACTCCTGCTGGAGCAGGCAGTTCTCGGAGTAGAACTTGTTGAGCTTGCCGTCCACGATCTTCTCCTTGACCTTGTCGGGCTTGTTGGCCATCTTGGGATCGTTGGCCATCTGCACCAGCATGATCTTCTTCTCCTCAGCCAGCACGTCCTCGGTGACCTGGCTCTTGTCCCAGAAGCGGGGGTTCAGAGCAGCGATCTGCATGGCCACGTCCTTGCCGATCTCGGTGGCGTCGATGTCGCCCTCCACGTTCAGGGAGACCAGCACGCCGATCTTGCCGCCAGCGTGGATGTAGGGCACGCAGAAGCCCTCAGCGAAGCGAGCAAAGCGGCGAACCTTGATGTTCTCGCCGATGACCAGAACCATCTCTTGCTGCTGCTCCTGGACGGTCAGGTCGGTGCCGTCGTACTTGCAGGCCATCAAAGCGTCCAGGTCGGCGGGGTTGCAGGCAGCCCCAGGGGGGGGGCACCCCCATGATGGAC
>CABPXX010000044.1 GCA_902461475.1 uncultured Eubacteriales bacterium
ATGTTTGTCTGGCCCCAAGGCCCCCAGTGGGGGCGGGGTTGGCCGCTACCGTGTTGATCTGGAAGGGCAGATTCAGGCCGGGAAACAGGGTTCCGTTGGCCAGAGCGTCATGCTGGGAATAGGTCTGGCTCCCGTTCTGCTGAAACGGAACATAGGGGACCGCCAAGGGCGCGCAGGATGGGAGTGTCCCCATTCCGTCACCGCAGGGGCGGTTGGTGGGTTCGTTCATATTCAAAAGAGTGGCCTCCTCAAACATTTTAGCATCACATGCCATACCATCCTATGCCATTCCTGCCTAGGTTGACAGCCGCCTGCAAAAACTGCATATTGAAATGCTGTGAAAACTGTGGTACAATGCCATTAAATAAGCTGAATGGAGGGATATCCATGACTCACGTCAAGACTCTCAACGGTGCTACTCTGAAGCAGAGCGCTGCTCACGGTGGCTGCGGCGAGTGCCAGACCTCTTGCCAGTCCGCTTGCAAGACTTCCTGCACTGTCGCCAATCAGAAGTGTGAGAACAATCACTAATCATTGATTAGACACCGGAAAGGGTGGGCCTTGTCCCACCCTTTTTCCGTGTGTTTGAAGGAGAACAATTATGGTACATACTTTTCACTGTTTGGATGCCAATATCGCGGTGGATGTGAACAGCGGTGCCGTGCATGTGCTGGACCAGACCGCTTACGACCTGCTGTCCCTGCTGGACGGCCCCATGGCGGAGCACTGCACGGACGAGGTGGCCGCCAAGTTGCCCCAGTACGACCGCGAGTCTCTCAACTGCGCCTGGGAGGATCTCTACCAGCTGCAGCAGCAGGGGCTCCTCTTCACGGACGATAACTACATCGACCCTGAGGCCGCTGTGCTCATGCAGAAGGACGCCCCCGTCAAGGCCCTGTGCCTCCACGTGTCTCACGACTGCAACCTGCGCTGCAAGTACTGCTTTGCCTCCACCGGCGACTTCGGTACCGGACACCGCATGACCATGAATGTGGAGACCGCCAAGAAGGCCATTGACTTTGTCATCGCCCGCTCCGGCAAGCGCCACAACATCGAAGTGGACTTCTTCGGCGGCGAGCCCCTCATGGCCATGGACACCGTCAAGGCCACCGTGGACTACGCCCGTTCCCTGGAGAAGGAGCACAACAAGAACTTCCGGTTCACCATCACCACCAACGGCATTCTGCTGGACGATGAGACCATCGACTACATCAACGAGAACATGTCCAACGCCGTGCTCTCTCTGGATGGCCGCTCTGAGGTCAACGACAACATGCGCCCCACCGTCAACGGCAAGGGCAGCTACGATGTAATTCTCCCCAAGTTCCAGAATCTGGTGGCTGGACGTGGTGACAAGGACTACTACTTGCGTGGTACGTTCACCCGTCACAACCGGGACTTTGCCCAGGACGTCATCCACATCGCTGACCAGGGCTTCCGCAACGTGTCTGTGGAGCCTGTGGTGGGAGATGCCAAGTATGACTACACCTTCAAGGAGGAGGACCTGCCCGGTATCCTGGAGGAGTATGAGAACCTGGCCCGGGAGTTGCTGGACCGGGACGACATCAACTTCTTCCACTTCGACGTGGACCTCACTCAGGGTCCCTGTGTCATCAAACGGATGCGTGGCTGTGGCGCTGGCTGTGAGTACGTGGCCATCACCCCCGACGGTGATATCTATCCCTGCCACCAGTTTGTTGGCAAGGAAGAGTACAAGCTGGGCAACGTGTACGACAACACCTTTGATATGGACATTTTCCGGAAGTTTGCCGGGCTGAACATCTACACCCGCCCCGACTGTAAGGACTGCTGGGCCCGCTTCTATTGCAGCGGCGGCTGCTCCGCCTCCAATCTGGAGGTCAATGGGGACATGATGATTCCCAACCGGTTTGGCTGCGACATGCAGCGCAAGCGTCTGGAGTGCGCCATTGCTATGAAGGCCCACCGTGCCGGTATGGTCTAATTCCTTTTCAGGCTATCTCAATCGCCGCCCCTTTCACAGGGGCGGCGATTCTCTTTTGCATAGTTTTCCCTGGGATGCATAGGTTAGCAAGAGGTGATGAAACGATGACGCATCCCAAGCGGCTATATTCGCCACGAACATCCCGTGGACAGGGAAAACGGCGGGGGAGGAGCCCCCTCTTCTTTTCCTGCTCCCACCACCTGGTAGGCGTACTGCTGGGCAGCATTTTTGCTGCGCTTGGGGGGCGTCATCCCCAATTTTCAGACCAATTGGCCAGCTATTTTCAGTCGGTGGCCCATGGAACGGTTCCTTCCGTCTCCTTCTGGTCCACCGTTTGGGACATTCTCTGCTGGCCCTTGCTGTTGGTGCTGCTGAGTTTTGGGCCTCCCGGCGTGGTGGGAGTACCATGCGTACTCCTCATCCGGTGCTTTCTCCTCAGCTATGCCTGCTCCAGTTTTGTCGCCATGTTCGGCCTCTCTGGCCTGGGATGGGGCGCTCTATTCTTCGGGGTCTCCACCATTCTGGTGCTACCTCTCACCCTGTATGTGGCAAAGTGGTCGTTTACCAATGCGCTGCGCAAATGTATCCCCCAGGAGTCCTCGGCCAAACTCCTGCCTCCATGGTCTGCGCTGGTCTGCTGTGGGGCTCTGTTTGGTCTTTCCTACTTTTTCCAAGGGCATTTGCTCCCATTCCTTCTCCCAGGGTTGTGTCAAAAACTGCTCACTCTGCTTCCCTTGGGTTGAAAAGTCCGGGGCACCCAGTACGCCCTTTCCCTTGCGGCTGGTGGCAAATTATGATACAATAGTTCGAGTAAATTTCCAGGGCAGGGGAGGGAAAACTGAGTGCGGATATTGGGGATTGACCCAGGCTATGCCATTGTGGGATTTGGCCTCATCGACTCCCAACCTGGCAGGCAACAGCTGGTAGCCTGTGGGGCCATCAACACCCCGGCAGGGGTACGTCTGCCCGCCCGTCTGTGGCAGATCGCCACAGACATGGAGGAACTGATTGGCCAGTTTCACCCCGAGGTTCTGGCCATTGAGGAGTTGTTCTTCAATCAAAACGTCACCACCGGCATCGGCGTGGCCCAGGCCAGAGGAGTGATTCTAATGACCGCAGAGAAATGTGGTCTGCCTGTGGTGGAGTACAATCCCTCCCAGGTCAAGCAGGCCGTGGTGGGATACGGCAAGGCGGAAAAACGTCAGGTGATGGAGATGACTAGAAAGTTACTCCACCTAGCCAGTGTGCCCAAGCCGGATGACGCTGCGGATGCGGTGGCCATCGCCCTGTGCCATGCCCGCAGTTGCACCTCGCTGCTGTCCCGATCTATGAACCATACCTAAGGAGCAAGCTATGTTTTACTATCTCAACGGAACGGTGGCCCATATTGGCCCCTATCTGGCCGTCATTGACTGCGGCGGCGGGGGCTATGCCTGCCGCACCACCAACCATACTCTGGCTGGTCTGACCCGCGGGGCACAGGCCAAGCTCTACACCTACCTCCACGTCCGGGAGGATATTTTTGAACTCTACGGATTTTCCACGGAGAGCGAGTTGTCCAGCTTCCAGATGCTCATTGGGGTGTCCGGTGTGGGCCCCAAGGCCGCTCTGGCCATTCTCTCCTCCAATACGCCGGAGGGACTGGCTCTGGCCATCGTCTCGGAAAACGAGAAGGCCCTGACCTGCGCCCCTGGCATCGGAAAGAAGATCGCCCAGCGCATCATCCTGGAGCTAAAGGACAAGCTGTCCAAGGGACAGCTCACCACCAGCAGCGGGGAAGCCTTTGCTGGCGGCGTGACCATCATTCCCGAAAACAAAACCAGCGAGGCCTCGGCGGCTCTGGCCGTCCTGGGATACAGCCAGCCCGAGATTGCCGCTGCGTTGAAGGGCCTGGATGTGGACCAGCTGACGTTGGAAGAGATCATCAAGCAGGCGCTCAAGCGCATGGTCCGCTAAATGAGGTGTGACAGATATGAGCATTGATTTTTCCAACCACGAATACGAAGGGGCGGACTTCGAGCCCCTGGTCAGCACCTCTCTGACCCGAGCGGACGACGGGGAGGCCTCTCTGCGGCCTCAGACCCTGGACCAGTACATCGGCCAATCCAAGGCCAAGGACAACCTGGAGGTGTTCATCCAGGCGGCCAAAATGCGGGGAGAGCCTCTGGACCACGTGCTGCTCCATGGCCCCCCAGGCCTAGGCAAAACCACCCTCAGCGGCATCATCGCCAACGAGATGGGGGTACAGATTCGCATCACCTCCGGCCCCGCCATTGAAAAGCCGGGGGATTTGGCGGCTCTGCTCACCAACCTCCAGGAAAATGACATTCTGTTTGTGGACGAAATCCATCGGCTGAACCGCTCGGTGGAGGAGATTCTCTATCCGGCCATGGAGGACTACGCCATTGACATCATGATTGGCAAAGGCCCTTCCGCCAACTCCATCCGCCTGGACCTGCCCAAGTTCACCCTTATCGGTGCCACCACCCGGGCAGGCCAGTTGTCCGCACCTCTGCGGGACCGCTTTGGCGTCACCCTTCGGCTGGAGCTGTACACTCCCGAGGAGCTCAGCGAAATTGTCACCCGCTCAGCAGGCATTCTCAATGTGCCCATAGAGCCAGACGGAGCCATGGAGATTGCCCGGCGCAGCCGGGGCACGCCCCGCATCGCCAACCGGATGCTGCGGCGGGTGCGGGACTTCGCCCAGGTCACTGCCGGAGGCGTCATCACCCAGGGGGTGGCCGATCGGGCCCTACAAGCGCTGGAGATTGACGCCCTGGGTCTGGACCAGATTGACCGCCGTATGCTGTTGAGCATCATCGAAAATTACGGAGGTGGGCCTGTGGGCCTGGACACCTTGGCCGCCACCATCAACGAGGAGTCCGTCACCCTGGAGGATGTGTACGAGCCCTATCTGATGCAGCTGGGCTTTCTCACCCGCACACCTCGTGGCCGCTGCGTCACCTATAAGGCCTTTGCACACCTGGGACTGACACCACCCAACCGCGGAGAAATGGAACAACTTTCCTTTTGATTGCCAGGTTTTCCAGAACCTTTCCAGATGCTTTTTAGATTTTGCATAAAAATCATTGACAATCGCGCCAGTTTGTGATAAAAATAAACAAGGTTACAGTATGAAGGACATTGAGGAGTTGACAACAGAATATTCTGATGAGGCACTTTGTGCAAAGGCCAGAGAGGGCGATTTGACGGCTGAAGAAGAGTTGGTTCTGCGCTATCAGCGGCAGGTCCGCATCTGCGCCCGCCCCTTCTTTTTGGCTGGCGGCGACAGCGAGGATTTGATTCAGGAGGCCATGTTCGGACTGATCAAAGCCATCCGTGAATTTGACCCCAATCGTGATGCTTCCTTTCGCACCTTTGCCGACGTCTGCATTCGCAATCGCATTCGTTCCGCCGTTACCTCTGCATCCCGGGGGAAACACACACCTTTGAACGACAGCGTCCCCTTTGACTCCATTGAGGCAGAGAGCGGTTCCAGTCCGGAAGAGCTCTATATCTCCAGAGAGGAAGAGACGGAGCGGATGGAACAGCTCACCAAGTGTTTGTCTTGTCTTGAACGGCAGGTTTTGACCCTGTTCCTGCAAGGACTCTCTTATCAGGAAATTAGTTGCCACGTCGGACGCTCTGTGAAGTCTGTGGACAACGCAGTACAACGGATTCGACGAAAGGTTGCCCCATATTATGGCGATTTCAGCGAGAGCTGACGCAAATATTACAGTCCCAGCAGAGGCATTTCCCGGTTCTGGGCATCAAAAGAGAGGGTATTTCCATGTACGAAGACAAGACTTTAGTATGCAAAGAGTGTGGCCAGGAGTTCGTGTTCACCGCCGGTGAGCAGGAGTTCTACGCTGAGCGCGGCTTCCAGAATGAGCCCCAGCGCTGCAAGGCCTGCCGCGACGCTCGCAAGACTTCCGCCCGTGGTCCCCGTGAGTACTTCACCGCCACCTGCGCCGCTTGTGGCCGTGAGGCGAAGGTTCCCTTTGAGCCCAAGTCCGATCGCCCTGTTTACTGCAGCGAGTGCTTTGCCAAGATGCGTGAAGAGGGCTAAGCCTCTATCTTTGTTGCATCCAAACGGAGTTGCCTTCTCGGCAACTCCATTTTTATTTGCCCAGTTCATGGTAACGTTTTTCTAAGGACGTCTTGTTCCGGTTGTCGAACTGTGATATAATGCTATCATTACGGGACATTGAAATGATAGCCGTTTTTTGTTCCTGAACGAAGTGGGGAATCCAAGGTTTTTCCCTGCTCATATCCAATAAGGGGGTTCTTTTCACCGTGAACAAATCTATTTACGAAAGTCCTCTCTCGTCTCGCTATGCCAGTGATGAGATGCAGTACATCTTCTCTCCGGACAAGAAGTTCTCCACATGGCGCAAGCTGTGGGTGGCGCTGGCTCGGGCCGAGATGGAGCTGGGCCTGCCCGTGACTCAGGAGCAAATTCAGGAGATGGAGGCCCACCTGACCGACATCGACTATGACCTGACCGCTCAGAAGGAGAAGGAGCTGCGCCACGACGTCATGGCTCACATTCATACCTTCGGCACCCTGTGCCCCAAGGCCATGCCCATCATCCACCTAGGCGCCACCAGCTGCTATGTGGGTGACAACACCGACGTGATCATCATGCGGGAAGGCCTGGAGCTGGTTCGCGACAAGCTGGTGCGAGTGCTGTCCAACCTGTCCCAGTTCGCCCTGAAATACAAGGCTCTGCCCACTCTGGGCTTTACCCACTTCCAGGCCGCTCAGCTGGTCACCGTGGGCAAGCGCGCCACCCTGTGGATGAACGAGCTGCTCATGGACCTGGAGGAGATCGAGTACCGCATTGCCAACCTGAAGCTGCTGGGCTGCAAGGGCACCACCGGAACTCAGGCCTCCTTCCTGGAGCTGTTTGAAGGGGACCACGAGAAGTGCAAGGAGCTGGACCGCCGCATCGCCAAAGAGATGGGCTTCGAGGCCTCCGTCCCCGTGTCCGGCCAGACCTACTCCCGGAAGGTGGACTCCGCCATCGTCTCCACCCTCTCCGGTATCGCCCAATCCGCCAGCAAGTTTGCCACCGATGTGCGCCTCCTGTGCCACCTCAAGGAGGTGGAGGAGCCCTTCGAGAGCAAGCAGATCGGCTCTTCTGCCATGCCCTATAAGCGCAACCCCATGCGCTGCGAGCGCATTTGCGCCCTGGCCCGCTATGTGATGGCCGATGTAATGAACCCCACCTTCACCGCCGCCACCCAGTGGTTTGAGCGCACTCTGGACGACTCCGCCAACAAACGCATCTCTGTGCCCGAGGCCTTCCTGGCTGTGGACGCCATCTTGAACATCTACGAGAACGTGTCCGCCGGTCTGGTGGTCCACGAGAAGGTGATTGAGAAGCACATCCTGGAGGAACTGCCCTTTATGGCCAGTGAGAACATCATGATGGACGCCGTGAAGAAGGGTGGCGACCGTCAGGAGCTCCACGAGCGCATCCGTGTCCACGCCCTGGAGGCTGGCCGCAATGTGAAGGACCTGGGTCTGAACAACAACCTCATCGACCTCATTGCAGAAGATCCCCTCTTCGGCATGAGCCGGGAGGAGCTGGTGGCCCACATGGAGCCTTCCCGCTATATTGGCCGCTGCCCCCAGCAGGTGGAGGATTTCATTGCTGAGTGCATCACCCCCGTACTGGAGGCCCATTCTCAGGCTCTGACTGGAGTTCACACCGAACTCAAGGTTTAATTTCACGCATCAATTTCATATTTTGGGAGGAATGAACATGGATACAGCAGTGCATCGTATCGGCGTATTTACCAGCGGCGGAGACGCTCCCGGCATGAATGCCGCCATCCGCGCCGTTGTCAGAACGTCCCTGCACATGGGAATTGAGTGTATCGGCATTCGTCGTGGCTACCATGGCCTTATCAACGGCGATTTTGCCCGTCTGGATTTTGAAAGCGTCAGCGATATCTCCCGTCGGGGTGGTACCATTCTGTACTCCGCCCGCAGCCTGGAGTTCAAGGAGCCTGCCGGCCGTGAGAAGGCCCTGGCCACCTGTAAGCTTCTGGGCTTGGATGCCCTGGTGGGTATCGGCGGTGACGGTACCTTCCGTGGTCTGCTGACCCTGGCTGAGAGCGGCATCTCTGTCATCGGTATCCCCGGTACCATCGACAACGATATCGCCTGTTCCTCCTACACCAT
>CABPXX010000045.1 GCA_902461475.1 uncultured Eubacteriales bacterium
GCTTGATGCGGGCGTTGGTATAGGCGGAATTGGTGTGGAATCCCGCCTGCCAGCCGGTGAGGGACACCACTGGATAGCCCATCTGCTCGATGGCCATGGCGCACAGGGCGCAGGAAATCTGCTCTCCTGTGGACAGGAGCATATCCATCTCTCGGCGAGAAGGGTCGGGATTGAGCTCCAGGGCTTTCTCAATGAGATCGTCCGTGGTGTCTCCCTGGGCGGAGAGCACCACCACCACGTTGTTTCCCTTTTTGTATGTGTCGGTGATGATGCGGGCCACATTGCGCACACGCTCCGCATTTGCCACCGAGGAGCCTCCAAATTTTTGTACGATTAATGCCATTGCACATTCAATCCTTTCGGGCTGTATTCTGCCCTATACTATGCCGATCCGGCGGGTCAGTTGAGCACGCGGATGAGGGAGAGTACCTCCATCCCCTCCAGCTTGGAGCGAAGCTGCTGCTCGGTCATGGCCTGCTCGGTGATACCGGCGGTCTCACCGGCTGCCGCCCCGCTGCGAGCAAGCAGCTTAATCTCGCCTACGTGGGTGCGAAGAGCATCCGCCCCCGCCTGAACCCGCACGTAAAAGCGGCTGGCCAGCTCGTCGGTGCCGCACAGCGTCTGGTCATCGCCCTGCTCCCAGGTAATGGGGGGACGGGTGCCCTTAGACCGGGCAATGTCCATCACATCCGCCACCACAGCGGAGGCGGTGGGCAGTTTGCCAGCGCCAGGGCCGTAGAACATAACCTCGCCCACGGCGTCTCCTTTCACCAGCACCGCATTGAACACATCCTCTACGCCAGCCAAGGGGTGGCTTCCATCCACCAGATGGGGCGCCACATAGGCACACACCCGTCCGTCCGGCTGGCGCAGCGCCCGGCCCAGCAGCTTGATCTTCTTGCCTGCGCCGTCGGCATAGTCCACATCCGCCAGAGTGATACCAGTGATGCCCTCAGTGGGCACCAACTGGGGGTCCACATTCTTTCCGAAAGACAGATCCGCCAAAATGCAGATTTTCCGGCAGGCGTCATAGCCCAGGATGTCCGCCGACGGGTCCCGCTCGGCATATCCATTCTCCTGGGCCTCCTTCAAGGCCGCCTCAAAGGAGAGCCCCGCCCCGATCATCCGGGTGAGGATATAGTTGGTGGTACCGTTGAGGATGCCGCAGACCTCCTCCATCTGGTTGGCCGCCAGACACATGGTCAAGGGACGAATGATGGGAATGCCGCCGCCCACGCTGGCCTCAAAGAGGTAGCACACGCCCTTCTCCTGAGCCAGTCGGGTGAGCTCCAGCCCGTGACAGGCCACCAGTTCCTTGTTGGAAGTCACCACATGCTTGCCAGCGCTCAGAGCCCGCTGGGTAAAGTTCAAAGCCACCGTGGCTCCGCCGATGGTCTCCACCACCACGGACACCTCCGGGTCATCCTCGATCACCGAGAAGTCCTTCACAAAGGTACCACCATAGGGAGACTGGTCAAAGTCCCGCACGTCCAGGATGTACTTGACCTGCACCTCGTCCCCCACACTGCGGGCGATGGTATCTTTATTTTGACACAGCACCTGAGCCACTCCGGACCCCACGGTGCCGTAACCCAAGATCGCTACTTTTACCATGTTGTTCACCTCGTTCATCCTTGTCTTATCCGGCCAACACTTCACAACGCAGCACTTCCGGCAAATCCCGCAAGGTGGCCAGCAGATCTTCCAGCTCCATGCTCAACCCCGAAGTCTCCAGACCCAGGGTCACCGCCGCAGACTCGCCGCCCGGGATGGCCTGATTGATGGTGAGGACATTGCCCCCCCAATCTGCAAACATATTCAGCACGCCGGAAAGTGCTCCCGGCCGATTGCGCAGCAGGATCTGGATGGTGACAATCCGACCGTGGAGCATATCCCGAAACGGACGCACCGCATCCTTATATTTGTAAAACGCACTGCGGCTGATGCCCACCCGCTGGGTGGCAGCATTCACCGTCTGTGCCTCGCCGGTCTCCAGCAACCGCTTGGCCTCCGCCACCTTCAAATAGATCTCCGGCAATGCGGATGCCTCCACAATGAAATACCTGGGTCTCTGCGACATACATGGATCCTCCTTTGGCTAAGCACATCGCTAATGTCTTTCCATTGTGGTCTATTGTATCACGCAGATGGACAGATGGCAATTTTCTTTTCCTCACATTTTTCACAAAATTGTTCCATATGTTTACATGTTTTTGCACGTAATGAGAAAACATGCACAAAAAGACTCCCCGGACCATCCGGGGAGTCTTTTCTAGTGAGCAATATCAGGATTCCGGCTCCTGCGACGCGCTGGGCTTGGGGTCCTCGTTCCCATCGTCTTCAGGCTTCTGCGAGGCCGACGGGTCCGCAGGTTCTTGCGAGGTGGAGGGCTCAGGGTCAGAGGGTGTGCCGCTGTTGTGCACGGTACACTGGCCGTTGCCCTGCACTGTGGGCAGCAAGGCACCGGTGTCCAGAATTGTGGCTCCGGACTCATTGTTCCGGGAGTAGTCCACAAAGGTCACAGTCCGGACAGAGCTGGAAGGACAGTAGGGTCCAGCCAGATGATAGCCTCCAGAGGCGGAGCCCTCCGTGCAGATGTCCACGGCCACATGGCAGGAGCAGTACTGGCTGGGCACATCGCTGCTGAGCAGGGTCATGTTCTGAACCCGGCTGCCCCGGACATCCATGGAGCAATTGTCGGTGGCCAGCTTTCCGCAGTCCTTACAGATGCTCACCGTCACCACGCCAGAGGGCTGGGTGAATTCTTCTCTGGGCAGGTCTTCATGGACACGGCTCATGACCTTCTGCCACAGGAGGGTGGAGGGGCTGGGCCACATGTCACCAATGGATTCACTGTTGGGGTATCCAATCCACACCGCTGCGGTGTAGTGCTTGGTGTAGCCCACGAACCACTGGTCGTTGGCGGCATCGGTGGTACCCGTCTTACCGGCCACCAGCTGGCCGGAAACGCGGGCGGCGGTACCGGTACCGCTGCTGACGACGTTGGTGAGCATCTGGTTGATATAGTAGGTGGTACGCTGACTCAGGATATACTCGGTGGAGGGCTTGTTGTCAATGACCACATTGCCGTCATGGTCCTTCACCGTCAGGTACGTGGTGGCCTCAGTAAAGGCGCCGTCCCGGGGGAAGGTGGCATAGGCAGCGGCCATCTCAAAGGTAGAGATACCCTTGGTGAGACCGCCCACAGCCAACTGGCTGTATCCCAGGTCCGTCTTCACCTCGCCGTTCTCCAGCACCATTTCATCCACCACTGTGGAGATCTTGAACTTCTCCGTCATATATTCATAGGAGGTCTGGAAGCCCAGCTTCTCCAGAACATTGGCGGAAATGGTGTTGATAGACTGGGTGACACCTTCCAGCACCGTGGTCAGGCCTCGGTACTTCACTGGGTAGTTTTGCAGCCAGTAAGAACCCATCCAACGGGGCACATCGTCGGTGACGGTGTTGGGGGTAATGAGGTTCTCCTCAATGGCAGGGGCATACACCGAGAGAGGCTTGATGGACGAACCGGGCTGAAGCACCGTGTCTGTGGCGTAGCTCCAGCCGCGGTTGATGGTCTTCTCTCCCACGTCTCCGGCAATGGCCACCACATATCCAGTGTCATTATCCACCACGGTCATGCCGGACTTCATCTCCTGGCCGGACTTGGAGATATAGTTGAGGTTACTCTTATCGTTGTACACCTCGTCTACAGCCGCCTGGACCTCCGGGTCATAGGGCACAATGATCTCCAGGCCGCCGCTGTACACCATCTTGGTGACTACCTCATAGGATAGGCCAGTCTGTTCCATCAGGTCCTCGGTGACCTCGTCAATCACCGCCTCCACATACCAAGAGTAGATGGTCTTGGTACTGGTGTTGGCGTTGTTGTACTCCTCTTTCTTCTCGTCGTCCCAGTCGGAGCGGAACACCAGCTCTTCGGCCTTGGCCTGTTCCGCCTCTTCCTTACTGATGGCCTTGTCTCCCAGCACATCTTCCTTGGTCATCTGGTCCAGAATGAGCTCCTGACGGGCCTTGTTATAGTCCCGAGCCGTCCACACGGTGCCCTCGTCAAAGCTGTTCTTCGCTCCGCACTCGGAACACACATCGTCCTTGGTCAGAGAGTACTCGCCGCATTTGGTGCACTTATAGCGGGTAACCTCCAAGGTGGAGTAGGGGCTATACAGAGAGGGGTTGTTGGTGATGCCGGCCAGGCTGGCGCACTCGGCCAGGGACAGCTCGGACACGTCCTTGCCAAAGTACATCTGAGAAGCAGACTGTACGCCGTAGCATCCCTGTCCCAGGAAGATCTCATTGAGATAGTAGGTGATGATCTCTTCCTTGGTGTAATTCTTCTCCAACTCCAGAGCGGTGAAGATCTCCAGAATCTTACGCTTGACAGTGACGTCATCGTAATCGGTAATGTTCTTCACCAGCTGCTGGGTCAAGGTGGAGCCGCCAAAGGTGTTTCTCATGCCGATGAACATGTTCACAAAGGCGCCGGCGGTACGGTACCAGTCCACACCGTTGTGCTCCCAGAACCGCTTATCCTCCACGGCTACCACCGCATTGACAAGGTCCTGAGGGATTTCATCATAGTCCACCCATTGGCGGTTTTCTGCGCCCACCAATGTTTGCAGTTCCACCAGTTGACCGTTGTCATCCTCGTACTTGATGACAGAGTTCTCGTTGATGGTGTAGGCGGACAGGTCTAGCTTGGCCTCTGGAATGATGACATTGGTGATATACACCGCAGCATAACAGACCATGAACGCACTGGTGACGATGCCAATGAGCAGCAGGGTCCCCAGCACCTTTCCCACACGCAGGGCAATTTCTGACCGCTTGGTGGGTGCCTTCTTACGGGGCTGGTGGGAACTCCCCTCCCCGCTTCTCTCCGGACTTGCTCCACGGGTCTGGGATGTGTCGTGCCGACGCCTGGGTCCACGTTCCGAAGAGGGTCGATTTCGATTCATCTCTGACATAATGGGTACCTCCGATGTATTGGGGCGCAATGCGCCCAACTCGTCTTCCTTTTTCATTCTTCTGTAACTTATTTCCGTCAAAATACGATATTTTTCAGCACATTCTTCTGGAATTTTTTGCTTATATACCGAATTGACTCATGATATTATAGCACACACACCCTGCTTTGTCCACCCTGCCCCCTGAAGCGCCCCGGAAGCTTCGATTTTCTTTTCTCAATTCTCCCCCTTGCATTTTCGCCCCGTTGCAGTTACAATAAAGCCAGCGAAAGACATTCGCCCGAAAACGCCCTAAGGAGGACTTATAGGCATGAGCGAAGAATACGGACCTGATTTCGTCACCGTCACCGATGAGGACGGCAACGAATTTGAATTGGAACATCTGGGCACACTGGAGTATCGGGACAACACCTACATGGCCTTTGTCCCTGCTGACATGGACGAGGACGACGAGGACTTCGGCCTGATTCTCCTGCGCGTGGCTGAGGAGAACGGGGAGCAGATCCTGGCTGACATTGACGACCAGGAGGAGCTGGACCAGGTCTATGAGCAGTTTATGACTCAGCTGTTCAACGAGGACGACGAGGACGCCCAGTAACCTTTTGCAATGAATCCCTGCCTTGTCTCGTGACCACCTTTTTAAAACCCACATCTTTTAAACGGGATGTCCCCTCATCTGGCGGATCGCAGGCCTCCCGGACCTCTTCGGAGTGTTTGGACGTTGGAAGTGAGGAAACCAGATGGAGACAACCCACCTGCATTTGCGTGCAGGTTTTTAATTGGGTGGCACGGCTATGGCGGGGTCCTTTGATGACTCAGGCGATGCAGAGCGAATCTGCATCGCCTTTTCCCTTGTGACAATTTCCGATTTTTTCTTGCATACGCCAGCCCCACGTGGTATAATATGCCCGTTCGGCACATCTCTCACGTGGTGTGCCGTTCTTCCCACCGGGGATACCACTGAATACTGAGAGGATTGATACCATGAGTGCATCCAGAGAGAAGAAGCAACGCCAAACCGTTGCCCCTTCCGACAAGAACTCCAAAGCCTATTCCGAACAAGCTGCCTACAAGCGTAAGGTGCGCACCTACACCGCCATCGGTGTCGTGGTGGCCATCCTGGTAGCTGCCCTGATCACTTGGAACTCTGGCTTCTTCCAGCGCCGTGCCACTGCCGCCACCATTGGTGACACCAAGGTGAGCGTCTCCGAGCTGGGTTACTATTATTACAACATCCGTTACATGTACGCCTACTACTACGGCGCCGTGGACCCCAACACCCCCGACAACGAGCAGATGTACGATGAGGAAGAGGGCAAGACCTATCGCGACTTCTTCCTGGAGTCCGCTCTGAGCCAGGCTCAGAACGACAAGACTCTGTATGACGCCGCTGTGGAGGCCGGTTACTCCAAGTCCGACATTCAGGAGGACCTGGACGAGCGCATCGACTCCACCAAGAGCGCTGCCAAGACCTCTGCTGTCTCCTACAAGGCTTATATCCAGTCCATGTATGGACAGTACATCACCCCCAGCGTCTATGAGGACCTGGAAGCCCGCTCTCTGCTGGCCACCAAGTACTACAACGACGTCTACACTGACACCAAGGAGTCCTTCACCGAGACCGATCTGGAGGATTACTACAACGAGCACAAGGACGACGCCGATACCTTCAAGTACTCCTACCTCTACTTCAAGGCTGACGAGGTGGAGGAGACCAACGACGAGGGCAACACCCTGAGCAACGACGAGATCTCCAAGCTGAAGGAGGAGGCCATGGCCGCCGCCAAGACCAAGGCTGACGAGGCTCTGGCCGCCTACCAGGAGGGCACCGATGTGGCCAAGCTCATCTCCGAGACCTCCCCCAGCAACTCCGCTGACCACACCACCGTGGTGGGCGCCTCCTCCCTGTCCAGCATCTACAAGGACAAGCTGCTGGAGCTGGAGAAGGACCAGGGCGCCGTGGTGGAGAACACCGACGCCGGCTACTACGTGGTGATCTTCCACGACCGCTATCAGGACAAGACCACTCCCGCCACCATCCGCGACATCCTCATTAAGGCTGAGACCACCACCGACGAGGACGGCAACACTGAGGCTCCCACCCAGGAGGCCTGGGACGCCGCCAAGGCCAAGGCTGAAGAGGTTATGGCCAAGTGGGAGGAGAGCGACAAGACCGCCGAGGCCTTCGGTAAGCTGGCTGAGGAGTACTCTGCAAGCTCCACTGCCTCCAACGGCGGTGTGACCACCGGCGTGAAGTCCGGCACTCTCAACGACGACCGGAACAGCTGGCTGTTTGAGGAGGAGCGTGCCACGGGTGACGTGACCATGGTCCAGCACCAGGACAACCCCGACTCCACCTCTGCCTACTTCGGCTACCACATCACCTACTTCCAGGAGTGGGAAGAGGAGTCTTGGAAGCAGACCGTCCGTTCCGCTCTCACCACCGACGCTATGACCGACTGGTCTGACGAGCTGCTGGGCGGCGATGCCTATGCCACCGCTCTGGCTGACGGTGCCAAGTACTTTGGCTACTAATTCCACTTGATTTTCAAATTTCCCCGGCGTATCCTAATACGCCGGGGAATTTTCTCTTATGAGGAGGCAAACTGACATGGAAGACCAATTCATTCGAACCCGTATGCTGTTGGGGGACGCTGCCATGGAGCGGTTACAGCACAGTCACGTGGCTGTGTTCGGCCTAGGCGGCGTGGGCAGCTGGTGCGCCGAAGCCCTGTGCCGGTCCGGGGTGGGTGAACTGACCCTCATTGATCTGGACGATCTGTCCGTGAGCAACATCAACCGCCAGGCCTTCGCCCTCCACTCCACCGTAGGCATGAAAAAGGCGGAGGCTGCTGCCCTCCGCTTAGCTGATATCTCTCCCACCTGCCAGCTCCACCCCATGGCCGCTCGATATGAGGCCCAGACCCGAGAGGAGTTTTTCCAGCACTCCTATGACTGTATCGTGGATGCCATCGACCTGGTGTCCTGCAAGCTGGACCTCATCGAGACCGCCCATGCCCGGAACATCCCCATCATCTCCGCCATGGGCACTGGCAATAAGTTGGACGCCCAGCAGCTGCGCATTGCAGACCTGTCCAAGACTGAGGGCTGTCCCCTGGCTCGGGTGGTGCGAAAAGAATTGAAAGCCCGGGGGATTCTCCACCACC
>CABPXX010000046.1 GCA_902461475.1 uncultured Eubacteriales bacterium
AATGTAGTTCTATTTTCCTACACTAGGGGGCTTTTTGTCTATTGTCCGTTTTTACGGGTCCAGTTCAGGTTTGGCTTGAGGCTATTTTTTCGCTATGGTGCAAAACAAGGAAAAAGCAAGCTTTCCAACTACACATTCTATGGTATGATAGACCAGACCACATGGAGGTGAGGCAAGTGAAAGGGGATCGAACCGTTCACCCACGTGTACTGGATTATGCATATACCGGGACCGATGTACTGTACAAAGAGTTTCACATTTCCCAGAAAGGGTACAGCGATGAGCAGGTAGAAGACAGTCGCGGGCAATACGGCAAAAACATACTGTCCGGCCGGGCATCGGACACGGTGCTCTATCGTTTGCGCCGTGCCTTTATCAACCCGTTTTCCATCATTCTGTTTGTCTGGGCGGCCATCTCCCTGGTGACCGATGTGTTTCTGGCCTCCAACTTCAGCCGCAATTTCACCACCGTGACCCTCATTGTGAGTATGCTGCTCATCAGCGGGGTGGTACGGTTTATCCAGGAGCTACGGGCAAAACGTGTGGCAGATCACCTCACCAAGATGATCGCCTCCAACGTCTTGGTGCTTCGGAATGGGCAATGGGTCAGGCTACCTTCTACACAACTGGTAGTAGGGGATACCGTTCGCCTGGTTGCAGGAGATCGTGTCCCGGCAGACCTCCGTCTCACAGATGCAAAGGACCTCTTTGTCTCCCAATCCGTCCTGACGGGCGAGAGCACCATTCTGGAGAAGCACGCAAAAACGCTCTTCCAGGAAAAAGCCCGCTCCTATGCAGAGTACAGCAATCTAGCTTTTATGGGCTCCTCTGTCATCGGAGGCACTGGGGAGGGTGTGGTCCTAGCTGTGGGCCCAGATACTGTCTACGGCGGTTTCTCCAGCTCAGAAACAAGCCGTAACAACCGATTTGACCGGGGGGCCAATTCCATTGCACGAGTTCTGATTCATTTCATGGTCGCCCTGGTCCCCGTGGTGTTCATCGCCTGTGGCGCCACCAAGGGCAACTGGCTCTCCGCGTTCCTGTTTGCGCTGTCTGTGGCCGTAGGGCTGACCCCGGAACTACTTCCCATGGTCATCAATGCCTGTCTGGCCAAAGGCAACTCTGCCATGGGGAAAAAACAGACGGTGGTGAAAAATATCAATGCCATGCAGGGCTTTGGCAGCATGGATGTGCTCTGTGTAGATAAAACCGGAACCCTGACGGGGGACCGCATTGCCCTGGAGTATTATATGGACGTGCTAGGCAATGAAAGCCAACAGGTGTTGGACTTTGCCTATTTGAACAGCCTGTACCATACGGGAGTGCGCAATCATCTGGATGATGCCATTCTCACATGTCGGAACATGCCGGGCCATGGTGACCATTTTCAAGTATTGGAAGCGGAGTACAGAAAGCTGGATGAGTTTCCCTTTGATTATGACCGGAAGCTGGCCAGCATTTTGGTGAAACAGGGGGAGGAAAAGTTGCTCTTGGTCAAAGGCAGCATTGACGCTGTGTGTTCTCGGTGCAGCCACGTGGAATATCGAGGCCAGCGCAGCGTCATAGGTACAGATGGCCTTTCCAGCGTCCATGCCATTGTGGACGAAATGCTGGAGGACGGCATGAAAGTCCTGGCCATCGCCTATAAGCCTTTGGGCCATGAGAGCCTGGAAACGGTAGATGAGCAAGGCCTCATTCTCCTAGGCTACTTGGCCTTCTTCGACGCCCCCAAGCACACCGCTGCCGCCGCCATCCGAGCATTACAAGACCATCACGTAGGTATTCGAGTGCTGACAGGCGATCAAAAAAGTGTGGCGGTCTCCATCTGCCGCAGGCTTGGCATTGACGCCACCGAGACCTTGACGGGAGCAGAGCTGGAGGAATTGAGCGACAACGAGCTCCCCATCAAAATTGAGCGCACCACCGTCTTTGCAGAGCTGTCCCCCAAACAGAAAGTACAGATTGTACAGACCCTACAGGCCAATGGACATACCGTGGGGTTCCTAGGGGACGGCATGAATGACTTGCCCGCCATTGTGGAATCGGACGTGGGCATTTCGGTGGACACAGCAGCTGACGCTGTCAAGGAAGGCGCCGATGTCATCCTTCTAAAAAAGGACCTCAACGTGCTGGAGGCAGGCATTCAGGAGGGGCGAAAAGCCTTTTCTAATGTATCCAAATACATCAAGATTACGGCCTCCTCCAATTTTGGCAACATCTTTTCCATCGTGATCGCCAGTGTATTCCTACCCTTTTTCCCCATGACCTCGGTGCAGTTGTTGCTGCTAAACCTGCTCTATGATATGCTGTGTCTGGTCCTTCCGTGGGACAACGTGGATCAGGAAGCCTGTGCCCAGCCGCTGGAATGGTCTGGGCGCACACTGGGCCGTTTCATGAGGTTTTTTGGCCCTATCAGTTCCATTTTCGACCTGTTGACCTTTGCCTTTCTATTCTTTGTACTCTGTCCCACCGTCTGCCATGGAAGTTTCTCCTCCCTAGCAGGGAGCGAGGAGCAGCTTCGATTTATCGCCCTGTTTCAAACGGGATGGTTTTTGGAGTCCATGTGGACACAGGTCTTGATTTTGCACCTGCTCCGCACCAAAAAAGTGCCGATGCTCCAGAGCAGGCCTTCCCGGCCTGTGATGCTGGTCACAACTCTGGGCATTCTGTTTTTCACCATTTTGACCTTCACCCCCATGGGACATCTTATCGGATTGACTGCGCTGCCCATTTCTTATTTCATCTTCCTGGTGGTGGTGGTCCTACTGTACCTGTTGCTGGTCACATGGGCAAAAAGCTTTTATATCAAGAAGTACCGTGAACTACTTTGAGAGAGGAGGCGTCTGGAATGAAAAAGAACATCGGTTTTATCGCTCTGGATTTCTCCCTCACCAAGTGGCTGACGGAAAAGCTCCGCACCTCTGCACCAGATACTCCCGCCGCAAAGGACCTACTGGAAGGGCTGACCGATTTGATGGATGGCAGGACGAGCTCTCTGATGGTGGAAATGGGGGAGTCCGACTCTGTTATTCCTTCCATCGAAACCATCCAATGCGGCGCGCTCTCCATCGACTTGAGATTGCGGCGGGTAAGACGGGACGACACCGAGATCTCCCTGACCCCCAAAGAGTTTGACATTCTCTATTTCCTGGCCCGCAACCGGGGCGAGGTGTTCACCCATGATTATCTTATGGATGACAGCAATATCATGGCATTTATCCGAAAACTCAGAAAGAAGATTGAGCCAAACCCGGATGCACCGGAATACATCCTAACCATTTGGGGCATTGGATACAAGTTTAACGACAAGCTCTAACCGCCTATTCTGACCAAATCGCAAGGAAATCGCAAGGTTTTGACCATGGGATTCTCCTTGCGATTTTTTTATACTTATGGAGAAAGAGAGGTGAACGACATGGACTCTGACGATCATACGCGAAGGCTTGGCACGGCATGGGGGACCCGGAGTCCCATGTCTACACATGTCTGTCTTAGCCTTGATTCTATGCAAGGAGGTAAGACCAATGCACCTGAAAGAAAAAGCCATGGCGGTCCGTCCCACCGCCGAGAGAGACAACGCCCGTGAACAGCAAAATGGCCGCATCCAAGATGCGGCAACCATTTCTAGCAAACATGTCCTGATGAATCTACAAGCTACCCTGTGCGGCCTGGACGAAGAGACGGTGATTCACCACCGCAACCAATACGGCAGCAACAAAGTGACCCATGAAAAGAAGAAATCCCTAGCCAAACGGCTGGCTGGCGCTTTCATCAATCCCTTCACCGCCATTTTGTTCTGCTTGGCCCTGGTATCCACCCTGACCGATATGATCTTCCCCTATTTCTCCCTGTTGGGCAGCACACCGGAGGATTTCGACTGTCTGACCGTGGTAATTATTCTCACCATGGTGCTGATTTCCGGCACCCTTCGGTTTGTCCAGGAGTCCAGGAGCGGCAACGCAGCGGAAAAGCTTCTGGCTATGATCACCACCACCTGCACCGTCACCCGCAGGGGACAGGAAAAGGCGGAGATTCCCATGGATGACCTTGTAGTGGGGGACATCGTGCATCTGTCCGCCGGCGATATGATTCCCGCAGATGTGCGTATTCTGGAGGCCAAAGACCTGTTTGTCAGCCAGGCCAGCCTCACCGGTGAGAGTGAACCGATAGAAAAGACTCCTCATGTGTGTGACGCTGTAGAGAGCATCACGGATTATACCAACATCGCTTTTATGGGCAGCAATGTGGTCTCCGGCAGCGCCACTGCTGTGGCCGTCTGTGTGGGTGACCACACCCTGTTTGGCTCCATGGCCTCCGCCGTGGCAGGCGAGGCGGTAGAGACCAGCTTCACCAAGGGTGTGAACGCCGTCTCCTGGGTGCTCATCCGCTTTATGCTCATTATGGTCCCCCTGGTGTTCTTCATCAACGGCATTACCAAGGGAGACTGGCTGGATGCCTTTTTGTTCGGCATCTCCATCGCCGTGGGTCTGACCCCGGAGATGCTGCCCATGATCGTCACCACCTGTCTGGCCAAGGGCGCGGTGTCCATGAGCAAGAAGCAGACCATTGTGAAAAATCTCAACTCCATTCAAAACTTTGGAGCCATGGATATTCTGTGCACCGACAAGACTGGGACCTTGACCCAAGATCAAGTGGTGCTGGAATATCATCTGAACATCAACGGCGAGGACGACACCCGAGTCTTGCGCCACGCCTATCTCAACAGCTATTTCCAGACAGGCTATAAGAACTTGATGGACCTGGCCATTATCCACAAGACGGAGGAAGTTGAGGCAGAGGACCCCCGGCTGGTAGATCTGTCGGAACACTATGTGAAGGTGGATGAAATTCCCTTTGACTTCACACGCCGTCGGTTGACCACGGTGGTGCAGGACCAGACAGGGAAGACCCAGATGGTGACGAAGGGCGCCGTGGAAGAAATGCTCTCCATCTGCACCTTTGCAGAGTGTGACGGCGGGGTGCAGCCGCTGACCGATGAGGTCCGCCGCCACATTCTCCAGACGGTAGACAGCCTCAACGACAAGGGCTTTCGTGTGCTGGCCATTGCCCAAAAGAGCAATCCATCTCCTGTAGGTGCGTTCGGTGTGAAAGACGAGTGCGACATGGTTCTGATGGGGTATCTGGCCTTTTTGGACCCACCCAAGGAGTCCACCGCAGACGCCATCCAGGCGTTAAAGGACCATGGCGTGACCACCAAGATTCTCACTGGCGACAACAACAAAGTGACCCGTACCATCTGCAAACAGGTGGGCATCAAAGTACGCAACATGCTCCTGGGCTCTGATTTGGAAAAGATGAGCGATTCGGAACTGGCCAGAGCTGCCGAATCCACCGACGTGTTCGCCAAGTTGACCCCTGAGCAGAAGGCCCGTGTGGTCTCCATCCTCCGGGAAAATGGACACACTGTAGGTTTTATGGGGGACGGTATCAACGACGCTGCTGCCATGAAGTCTGCCGACATCGGTATCTCTGTGGACACCGCCGTGGATGTGGCAAAGGAATCTGCTGACATCATTCTGCTGGAAAAAGATCTGATGGTCTTGGAGCAGGGCATCATCGAGGGGCGCAAAACCTACGCCAACATGATCAAGTACATCAAAATGACCGCCTCTTCCAACTTTGGCAACATGTTCTCGGTGTTGGCAGCTTCTGCGCTGCTGCCATTCCTGCCCATGATGAGCGTGCACCTGATCTTTTTGAATCTGATCTATGACTTGTCCTGCACCGCCATTCCCTGGGACAATGTGGACGAAGAGTTTATCGCCAAGCCCCGGAAATGGGACGCCTCCAGTGTGGGCAACTTCATGCTCTGGATTGGCCCCACCAGCTCCATCTTCGACTTTACCACCTATCTATTTATGTACTTTGTCTTTTGCCCCATGTTTATCTCGGATGGCGTGTTGTTCAACGATCTGCCCGCACATTTCAGCGGGGCAGAGCTGGCCTTAATGCAGGCCAAGTATATCGGGCTGTTCCAGGCTGGTTGGTTTGTGGAATCTATGTGGAGCCAGACTTTTGTCATTCACATGATTCGCACCCCAAAGCTGCCCTTTCTTCAGAGCCGTGCTTCCGCTCCCTTGACCCTTCTGACCCTAACGGGTATCACCGTGCTCACCGTCATCCCCTTTACACCGCTGGGAGCCGCTCTGGGGTTTGTGGCGCTGCCTGCCGCCTACTTCGCCTATCTGATTCCGTGCATTCTCCTCTACATGATTCTGGCCACCAGTCTCAAAAAGGCCTATGTGCGGCACTACGGTGAATTGTTATAAGAACGGAGGGATATCATGATGAACTGGGCAAACCTGTGGATGGACGTATTTGGAACCACTTCTCTTTGGGGCATTGATATGGGATTCTGGGTCGCCATTGGCGTGGTGTTTCTCATTGTCATCTTGATGAATGTGGTGTTCTGGTCCATGAAGCCACTAAGTTAACGAGACGAAAGAAACCCCTCCCATGTGGTCAACGCCACATAGGAGGGGTTCACAGTCTTATTCAAAGGGATAGCGCACACCCATCTGATGGCGGATCTCATCCATCAGCTCCATCATATGCACCGTGTCCTGGTTGGGCATGGAGGGGCACTCCAGCGCTCCCGCCTCAATACAGCGGGCTGCCTCTACCACCTCATACTCGTACCCTGTGAGCTGAGCAGGGCAGGGGTGGTGCTCTACTTGCTGGTACTGGGCGTCATAGACGGTGATGGACTGGGGATTGTTGATGTTCTCCACCACGGCAAAGCCACGGGTACCGTAGATGACTCCCAACCGGTCAGAGACACAGTTCGCCCCGGCGTTCAACACTGCCATCTTTCCGTCCTTCCACGTCAGGGTCATGCTGTCCTGGAGGTCCACTCCCTTGTCCGAGAGGACGCCCACAGCATGGACCTGATCTGGGGTACCAAACACCATCTCGGCAAAGTTCAGAGGATAGATTCCCACGTCCAGCAGGGCACCGCCGGCCAAGGCAGGCTCCACAATGCGCTCTTTCCCCATGATCTCATAGCCCAGGTTGGCAGTGAGCATTCGGGGCTCTCCAATGACGCCGGAATTCACCACCTGAGAGATAACCTCCCGCATAGGCTGATATCTGGTCCAGATGGCCTCGGTGAGCAGCAGGCCCTTGTCTTTGGCCCGCTGGAACATCTCTCGTGCCTGCTGAGCATTGGCGGCAAAGGCCTTCTCGCACAGGACATGCTTTCCGTGCTCCAGGCACATCATGACATGCTGATAATGATGAGAGTGAGGGGTGGCCACATACACCAGCTGGACTTGCTGGTCCTGGAGCATCTCCTCATAGCTGCCGTAGACTCGCTCTACGCCGTGGGTATCGGCAAACTGCTGGGCCCGTTCCAAATTCCGAGCTGCCACAGCATATAGGGAGATGGCATGATTTCCCGCCTGATTCATACGATTGATGGTCTCCGCCATGGTTGCGGAAATGCGGCCAGCTCCCAAAATAGCCATATGAAGCATCTTTTTCATCTCCTTCGGAATATAAAAAATGATGAGGAATTACATCACTGTAATTCCTCATCATCATAGCACAAAGCAGGGAAGAGGTCTACTCTTCTTACTTGCTGGTCAGAACCTTCTTCAGACGGGCGAAGCGGGGCAGACCGTGCTCGGTGGCGCGGGTGTTCTCACCCTGGATCAGGGGCAGGGCATAGTCGATGAAGCCCTGGTTGATGCCGTTGCCAGCCTCGTTGATCCACTCCAGGGGCACCTTCTTCTCGAAGTTGGCCACCTCAGAGAGGTTGAACAGCTTGGTCTTGCACTCATAGCCGTTCTCACGGGAGCACTCGAAGCCCACCATCTTGTCGGTCTCGCCGGCCACAGCAGCCTCCACGGCGGTCTTACCAGCCAGGAAGGACTCCTGAATGTCGGTCTGAGAAGCCAGGTGAGCGCCGCAGCGCTGCAGCAGGGACAGCTCGATGCCACGGACCTTGGCGCCGGTGCGCTCCTTGACGATGTTGGCCAGCATAGCAGCCAGACCGCCCAGCTGAGCGTGACCGAAACCGTCGGTGGCGGAGGTCTTAGCCTCGGAGACGAAGGAGCCGTCAGCATAGTGGATAACCTCGGTGCCAGCCACGATGCCGCTGCCCTCCGCTGCC
>CABPXX010000047.1 GCA_902461475.1 uncultured Eubacteriales bacterium
CCCGGCGAACCATTGAGTGCGGGGTGTGCGGACTCCCCGCCGGATACGGCTCCCCCGACTTCGGGGAGAACGCCGAGGGCATCTTCTCCCAGTACCTGTTTGCGGTTCCCGCTGTCAAGGCAGTGGCCTTCGGCGCTGGTACCGCCTTCTCCCTCATGCGGGGCTCCGAGGCCAACGACCCCCTGTACGTGGACGAACATGGAAACGTGGGGGCGGAGCAGAACTGCGCGGGCGGCATCAACGGCGGCATCACCAACGGCATGCCCCTGGTGTTCGAGGTGACCATGCGCCCCACTCCCTCCATTGCCCGCACCCAATTTACCATTGATATGCGCCGCATGGAAAATGCGGAGCTGGAGCTCCAGGGGCGGCACGACCCCTGTGTGGTCCCCCGGGCGGTCCCCGTCATTGAGGCCGCCGCAGCCCTGGCCGCCTGCCAGCTGCTGGGAATTTGATCTCTCGCCGAGACGGCGAGGGAAGTGAAGAAGTTTGGAGGCCATTCCCATGGATGAATTGCAGCAGTATAGAGAGGAAATCGACCGCATTGACCGACAGATGGTAGAGCTGTTCCGCCAGCGCATGGCGGTGACCGGACAGGTGGGCCAGTACAAGCTGGAGCGAGGCATCCCGGGGCTGGACGCTCAGAGAGAGCGCCAAGTGCTCCAGGACAAGGCCCGTCTGGTGGAGGGGGACCTGCGCCCCGGCGTCACCACCCTCTTTCAGACCATGATGTCCATCTCCCGCCGCCAACAGCGGGACCTGACCCGGGAACGGGCGGATAACCCCGGTGTTCCCCGGTTTGTCCAGGCCCTGTCCCAGATGCGGGAGCCCATCCACAACCCCCGGGTGGTGTTCCAGGGCGAGCCTGGAGCGTACAGCGAACAGGCCTGTGTCAACTTCTTTGGCGAAGGGGTCCAGGCCACCGGGCTGCCCCAGTTTGAAGACACTTTTCTGGCCCTGAAAGAGGGCCGGGCGGACTACGCGGTGCTCCCCATTGAAAATAGCTCCACCGGCGCCATCCGCCAAATCTACGATCTGCTGTCGGAATACGATTTCTTCCTGGTGGGGGAGACCACAGTGAAGGTGGACCACTGCCTCATGGCCCTGCCTGGGGCCACCCTGGACACCATCACCCACGTGTACTCCCACGAACAGGGCCTGCTGCAAAGCGCCAAATTTCTAAGCCAACACCCCAACTGGCGGCCCATGACCCAGTCGGACACCGCCGGGTCGGCCAAGATGGTGGCCGAGAGCGGCGACCTGACAAAAGCCGCCCTGTGCTCGGCCCGGGCCGCCCAAATCTACGGGCTGAACATCCTGGTCTGTCCCGCCAACGACAACCCCCACAACACCACCCGCTTTGTGGTGGTCTCTCCCCAGGTGGAGCTGCGGGAGGGCGCTGACAAGATCAGCACCGTCTTTCTCCTCCCCCATGAGGCGGGCTCCCTCCATGAGATTCTCACCATCTTCGCCGTTCACGGCCTGAACATGGTGAAGCTGGAATCCCGCCCCCTGCCCCAGCACAGCTGGGAGTACATGTTCTTCTTGGAGTTCACCGGGAACCTGAACACCCCGGAGATCCCCGATGTGCTCCATGAGCTGTCCCAGACCACCGGAGACTTCCGGGTACTTGGCAACTTCGTGTCGAATTTGGAGGAAGAAGCATGAAGAATATTATCCTCATTGGTATGATGGGCTGTGGAAAAACCACCGCCGGACATATGTTGGCCCAGCAGCTGGGCCGCCCCTTCGTGGACTGCGACGAGCTGATGGAGGGGACCACCGGGCGCACCATCTCCCAGATCTTCGCCCAGGACGGAGAACGGGGCTTCCGCTCCCTGGAGAGCCAGGTGCTGGAGCAGCTGAGCAGCCAGGAGGGGTTGGTCATCGCCACCGGCGGCGGGGCGGTGTTGTCCCGGAAAAATGTCATCTCTCTGCGCCACAACGGCATTCTGGTGTTCCTGGACCGCCCCATTGACGAGATCTGTGCCAGCCTGGACACCGAGGGCCGCCCCCTGGCCCAGGAGGGACACCACGCCTTTGTGGAGCGCCACCACCACCGTCTGCCCCTGTACCTGTCCGCCGCCGACGTGATCATCCAGGACTTTTCCACACCGGAGGCCACCGTTGCGGAAATTTTGGAGAAGATCTCCGAGGTGGGCAAGAAGTTCCTCATCATCAACGGCCCCAACCTGAACCTGTTGGGCAAGGGGGATGTGGAGCTGTACGGCCGGGAAAACCACGAAAACTACGCCTCTCTGTGCACCATGATCGAGGAGTACGCCAAGGTACATCACTCCACCGCCACCTGCTACCAATCCAACCACGAGGGGGACATTGTGGACCAGATTCAGGCCGCCGACGGTGTCTACGACGCCATCATCATCAACCCCGCCGCCTACGCCCACTACAGCTACGCCATTCTGGACGCCCTCCAGGCGGTGAACACCCCCGCCTTCGAGGTGCTCATCGGCAACATCCACACCCGGGAACCCTTCCGCTCGGTGTCTGTCACCGCCTCGGGGTGTGTGGGCCAGATCTACGGCCTGGGCCTCCAGGGCTACCTGCGGGCCATGGACTTCTTCCTCAAAGGGGGACAATGACCATGCTGCAAGTCATCGGTGATCCCATCTTCCACTCCAAATCCCCGGTCATCCAGACCACCATGCTGGACTACCTGGGGCTGGACATTCCCTACACCCCCCACCTGGTGAAAAAGGGGGAGGTGGCCCAGTACCTGGCCCAGGCTGAGGTCCAGGGCGTCACCGGCTTCAACGCCACCATGCCCCACAAAGAGGACCTGGTACCCCTGATGGACCAGCTGGGGGAGGAAGTGGAGCTGTACGGGGCGGTGAACACCGTCTGCCGCCGGGACGGAAAGTGGATCGGCCACAACACCGACGGGGACGGCTGTCTGGAGTCCCTGGTGCACATGGGCATGTGGCCCGCCCGGCAGGTGGTACTGCTGGGGGCGGGCGGCGCTGCCCGGGCGGTGGCCCTGCGCCTGGCCCAGACCAAGGCCGAGCGCATCTGGGTGTGCAACCGCACCCTGCCCAAGGCCCACCAGCTGTGCCAGCTGGATGCCTCCGGCACCCTCATCCCCGTGGGCTTCGACCCCAGCACCCTCTCCGAGGTGTGCTCCCAGTCCCAGCTGGTTATCAACTGCACCAACCTGGGCATGGACGACTGCCCCCACCAGTTTGAGGACTTCTCCTTCCTGGATGCCCTTCCCAAGGACGCCGGGGTGATGGACCTCATCTACTACCCCGCCTGCACTGAACTGCTGCGTCAGGCCCAGACCCGGGGCCTCAAGACCTGCAACGGCCTGCCCATGCTCATCTATCAGGCCATTTTCGCCCTGGAATACTTCTTAGACCGGCCTCTGCCCCGGTATGAGCTGGCCCAAGTGGTATTCGCCAAGCTGGGCCTGGTATAGACAGAATGGACAATATAATTCATACAGTTTCATGAGATATAACAATCCTTCTTTTGTTTACTTTTTCCATCTCCAGTGGTATACTGGTAGCAAGTGAACAACAAGAAGGATTGTTACCGTATGGGCAAAACCAGATGAACCGAAAGGGGGCGTATCTCTGTGATATGGGCCCCTTTGGTGTTGTCTGGTCTTTTTCGTCGGTACCTCTACCGTGGGAGTTCCCCACGGCGTCCATCTTGTCCCATCAGGAGGTGATACATCCCCCAAATTGTCCCGTACATCTTCACTTAAGGAGAATAGGAGGAACATCAACCATGCGCAAGATTACTAAGAAAGTCGGCGCTCTGGTCACCGTGTGTGCCATGTGTCTGTCCACCGTCAGCTATGCCGCTGCCCTGCCTCAGACCCAGGCCGACGAGATCACCAACTCCGCTGCCACCCTTGCCAATGAGGCGACCAGCCCCAACCTGGCCCTCAAGGCCACCGCTGCCTCGTCCGCCAACGAGACCTCTAACTTCACCCAGGAGAAGGCCAATGACGGCAACATGGACACCCGCTGGTCCAGCGGCTCTGTGGAGAACAATCCCCAGTGGCTGCGCCTGGACTTCGGCGAGCCCACCACCTTCAACTGCGTCCGTCTGTTCTGGGAGAAGTCCGGCGGCAAGGCCTACAAGGTCCAGGTCTCTGACGACGGCAACGAGTGGACCGACGTGGCCAACATCACCGACGGCCAGCCCGAGGAGGCCCGCACCATTACCTTTGACGAGGTGACCGCCCGCTATGTCCGGGTGTACATCACCGAGAACTTCCCTGACATCTGGACCTGCGTGTCCATCTACGAGATGGAAGTGTACAACAACACCTGGGAGTTTGTCTTTAACCAGGCCAAGACCCAGCTGGAGAACGCCCAGAAGTGGGATGCTCTGAGCCGGGACGTGTCCCTGGTGGAGAGCACCGACTACGGTGCCACCGTCACCTGGAAGAGCGACTCTCCCTACCTCACCGTGGAGTACGGAATGCTGAAGGTGACCCTGCCTGAGACCACCACCCAGGCCACCCTCACCGCCACCGTCTCCTACCTGGGCAACAGCGCCGATGTGGAGATTCCCGTGACCATTCTGTCCCAGACCGATTTGGACAACACCTATGACCTCAACCCCACCCCCCAGAAGCTGGAGATGCAGTACAACCTCATCGACTTTGACAACGTCAAGGTCTACTATGAGTCCGGCATCACCGATGTCACCAAGGGCCGGGTGCAGGAGATCATGGACAAGCAGGGCGTGTCCTACACCGTCACCGAGAACTATGAGGAGAGCACCCTGGCTCTGGGCATCCACGGCTCTACTGAGAACGTGGACACCAACACCACCGGCTACTCCGACGACCTGTTCGTGGCCAGCGAGACCAAGTATGACGCCCACTTTGTGGACATCAACTCCAATGGCCGCGTGACCATCCTGGGCGAGGACGACGATGCCGTGTACTACGGCCTGGCCACCCTGGACGACGCCATGGAGACCGTGGCCGGTCAGCATCTGACCTGCGCCACCATCGAGGACTATTCCAACATGCAGTACCGCGGCATCGTCGAGGGCTTCTACGGCAAGGTGTACTCTGTGGAGGACATTCTCTCCCTGTTCGAGTACATGGAAGACAACAAGATGAACACCTTCGTCTACGGCCCCAAGGGTGACCCCTATCACCTGGGCAACTGGCGGGATGAGTATCCCACCGAGATCACCGACGAGCAGCGCTTCTACGGCATGATGACCCAGGACGACATCCGCACCATCACCGCCGCTGCCGCCGAGAACAACATCTCCTTTGCCTGGTCCATCCACCCCGCCATGCAAAACGGCATCAACTTCACCGACCGTGACAGCGTGGAGCAGGGCATTGACGACATCATGGAGAAGTTCTCCCACATGTACGATCTGGGCGTGCGCCAGTTCGGCGTGTTTGTGGACGACATCGACACCGGCGTGGCTCTGCGTGGCTCTGAGAACCAGGCCTACATGATGGCCGAGCTCCAGCGCCGCCTGGAGGACAAGTACAACGGCTCCGAGGATCCCGCCGATCACGTGGCCGGCACCTACTACGTGCCCAGCTTCTATGCTCTGAGCTTCGGGTCCTCCTCTCAGCTGGAGACCAACCTGGGCGCCTTCCGTGAGGCCAACAAGGACAACAACGTCATCATCATGATGACCGGCTCCGGCGTGTGGTCCCCCATCCGCAACTCCGATCTGCTGAAGATCCAGCAGTACACCGGTAAGAAGCCCGTCATGTGGTGGAACTACCCCGTCAACGACAACATTGACGACCAGATGCTCATGAACCGTCTGGACTCCGTGTACGCCACCGATCTGGACGTCACCGCCAGTCTGGGCGTCCTGTCCAACCCCATGAACCAGGCTGAGGCCTCCAAGGTGGCCCTGTACGGCGTGGCCGACTACACCTGGAACACCGCCAACTTCGATGTCCAGAGCAACTGGGAGGAGTCCTTTGCCTCCTACACCGATGACCCCGCCATGCAGGAGGCCCTGCGTGTGTTTGCCAGCCACGCTGCCAAGAACCAGGACCACACCAACATCAACTCCATCTTCAACGCCTACAAGTCGGACAGCTCCAACTATCCGGCCGTGCTGGAGGAGATGCAGAAGATCGTGGATTCCTGCCAGCTCATTCTCACCCTCAAGGACAGCGATGATTACAAGCTGGTGAACCTGGAAGAGGAGATTCGCCCCTGGGTGTACCGCCTCAATGACATGAGCCAGATCATCATCGACTGCATCCAGGCCATGTATGGCGAGGAGAGCCAGCGCTTCGATCACCTGATGAACGCCATCTACCTCTCCAACGGCATTGACACCCTGGAGAAGTACAAGGTGGAGAGCCTGGAGGGCCAGGGCACCAGCCAGACCATCAGCAACTATGTCACCAGCCCCGGCAACCTCTACATCCTGCCCTTCGCCCGCTACATCATGACCCAGGCCGGCGGCTCCTTCTTCACTGACGCCTCCGACCCCTTCGTCTACACCGACACCAACACCGAGGGCTGGGCCATGGCTAAGTCCGGCAACACCTTCACCGTCACCGACGGCGAGACCGTGACCCTGGCCTCCGGCTCCTATGTCCAGTTCGACCTGGCTGGTGGCTCTGTCCTCCGTGCCCGGCCTGGACGACCTGAACGTCCAGATCTCCCTGGACGGCAAGACCTGGACTGGCTTTGCCGCCGGCACTCAAGCCCGCTATGTGCGCGTGATGAACAACACCGCTGAGGAGATTTCCGTGGACCTGACCCAGGTGTCCATCGCCGCTCAGGTGGTGTCCATCGCCTCCGTCACCTCCAGCGCCGAGTTCTGGGAGCCCAACAACTATCCCACCAGCAACATCAACGACTACAACAACACCACCTTCGTCTGGCTCAACAGCCAGGCCAAGGGCACCCACCTCACCGTTACCTACAACACCGTGACCAGCATTGACCGCATCGAGTTCACCACCACCACCGATGGTGACGCTATGAAGGGCAAGCTGAACCTAGAGTATCAGAACGCCGAAGGCAACTGGGTGTCTGTGGGCACCGTGAGCAGTGACGACTTCGTGGATGGCGCCATCGCCGTCAACTTCGACCCCGTCCAGGCCAAGGCCATTCGGGCTACCGTTGCCGAGGTTGGCTCCACCAACTGGATGAAGGTCGCCGAGTTCCACGGCGTGTCCACCCAGGCCAAGGCCGTCGCCACCGTCAACGGCGTGGGCGAGGCCAAGCTCTATGACCGCGACGTGATGAGCTTCGTCCAGGCCACCGGCGAGGGCGAAGTGGTGTACAACGTCTACGAGAGCACCAAGGCCAACGACCTGGTGCTGTACAACGCCCTGGGCACCTGGGACGGCGTGAGCGTGTACGCCGTCACCGCCGATGGCGAGACCCTGCTGGAGCATGATGCCGACCTGAGCAACACCGGTTCCCGTGTCTACCACGCCAACCAGCTCAAGGGTGTCACCGCCTTCCGCATCGCCTACACCGATGGCATCTACCTCAACGAGATCGAGATCAAGGGCGACCGCTTTGTGGCTCTGAACACCTACGGCGTGCAGCCTCAGGTGGACGAGGCCAAGGCCGCTGCTGCTGAGCCCGGCTACACCGCCGAGTCCATCGCCGCCCTCAACGACGCCATCGCCGCTGTGGAGGCCATTCTGGCTGACAACACCCTGGGTGAGCCCGTGACCCAGGAGGCCCTGAACACCGCCGTGGAGGCCATGAACGCCGCTGTGGAGGCCCGTGTGCCCGATCAGCCCGGCCAGGAGGCCAACAAGGCTCTGCTCCAGGCCACCTACGACTACGCTGTGACCCTGGACACCACCGGCGTGGTGGACTCCGCCGTGGCCATCTTCCAGAAGGCCCTGGACGAGGCCAAGACCGTGCTGGACAACCCCAACGCCACCCAGGAACAGGTGGACACCGCTTGGGACAACCTGCTCACTGGCATCTGGTCCCTGGGCCTGAAGCAGGGCGACAAGACCATGCTGGAAGTGCTCATCGCCAAGGCTGAGACCATGGTTGCCAACGAGAGCAAGTACGTGCAGGACCACTGGCAGGAGCTGCTGGACGCTCTGAACGCCGGCCAGAAGGTCATGGACGACGGCG
>CABPXX010000048.1 GCA_902461475.1 uncultured Eubacteriales bacterium
GGACTGCGGCCGGCCAAAGCGCATGTATCCGGGGCCCTCCATCTCGTAGGCGGCTTTCACCATCTTGCGGGCCTCCACGTCGTCGGAGGGGCACATGACGGTCATGCCGGGGATGGTGCGCATGAGGGCGAAGTCCTCACAGCACTGGTGGGAAGCGCCGTCCTCGCCCACGGAGATACCGCCGTGGGTGGCGCCAATCTTCACGTTCAGGTGGGGGTAGCCGATGGTGTTGCGCACCTGCTCATAGGCCCGCCCGGCGGCGAACATGGCAAAGGTGGCGGCGAAGGGCACCAGCCCCATGGTGGACAGACCCGCAGCCACGTTGACCATGTTGGCCTCGGCGATGCCGCAGTCGAAGTGGCGGTCCGGGAAGGCCTTTTTGAAGATGCCCGTCTTGGTGGCCCCGGCCAGGTCGGCGTCCAGCACCACCAGATCGGCGTGGGTCTCGCCCAGCTCCTTCAGGGCGTTGCCGTAGCTCTCACGGGTTGCGATTTTCTTCACGTCTGCCATGTTACATCCCCTCCACTTCTGCCAGCTGGGCCTTCAACTCGCCCATGGCCTGCTCATACTCCTGGTCGTTGGGGGCCTTGCCGTGCCATCCGGCCTGATTTTCCATATAGGACACGCCCTTGCCCTTGGTGGTGGCCATGAGGATGGCGGTGGGCTTTCCGGTGCCGTGGTTGGCGTGGAACTTGGCGAAGGCGTCCTCCAGCTCCTGGAAATCATGGCCGTTCACTTTCACCACGTCGCAACCGAAGGCGGCGAACTAGGCATCCACGGGCTCGGTGTTCATCACGTCGCAGGTGCGGCCATCAATCTGCAGGCCGTTGATGTCCACGATGATGCACAGGTTGTCCAGCTTATAGTGGGCGGCAAACATGGTGGCCTCCCAAATCTGGCCCTCGGCCAGCTCGCCGTCGCCCAGCAGGGAGTAGACGTTGATGTCCTTGCCCTGGAACTTGGCGCCCTTGGCCATGCCAGCGGCGGCGGACAGGCCCTGGCCCAGGGACCCGGTGGACATATCAATACCGGGAGTCAGGCTCATATTGGGGTGGCCCTGGAGGTGGTTGCCGATCTGGCGCAGGGTGAGCAGGTCCGACACGGGGAAGTAGCCCCGGTTGGCCAGCGCGGCATAGAGGCCGGGGGCGGTGTGGCCCTTGGAGAGGACGAAGCGGTCCCGATCCTCCCAGCGGGGATTGGCGGGGTCGATGCGCATCTCTTTAAAGTAGAGGTAGGTAAACAGGTCGGCGGCGGACAGAGAGCCGCCGGGATGTCCGGCCTTGGCGGCGTGGGTGCCCTCGATGACACCCATACGCACCTTGCAGGCGGTCACCGCCAGTTGCCTTTTTTCAGCTGCGGTCATAGTTTCAAACTCCTTTTCACATAAGTAGGCCCCAGGGGCGTGCCACGCACACCCCTGGGGCACAGGTTTGAGGGAGGAAGGAATAATAAATAATATTTATGATTGCGTATGGCTGATTACTTCAGCTTCCAGGCCAGGTCGTTCCAGAACAGCTCCTTTTCCAGGCCTTCCACGGTGGTGTCCTTGCTGATGTGGACAAACTCGATGCCCATGATGTTGGCCCAGTCCTTCATCTGCTCGGCGGTGACGTCGTAGCTGAGGACGGTGTGGTGGGCGCCGCCAGCGGTGATCCAGCACTCCACACCGGTGGTGAGAGAGGGCTCAGCGGTCCACATGACACGGGCCACGGGCAGGTGTTCACCTGCCAGCCCAGCTTGGCCTGCACTTCCACCTTGTCGCCCTCGGTGACAGCCACTTCCCGCATGTTGTCGCCAAAGCGCATCACCTTCAGGTTGCGGGAGAAGTCCACGCCCAGGCAGGTGCGCATCCAGCGGCCCAGACGCTTCTGGACCTCCTCGTCCTTCCAGTAGCCGGCGATAACCTTGCGGGGCATGCGCAGACGGGCGGCGATGAAGCCGTGCTCCCGGTCGCCGTGGGCGGCCTGGTTGAGGTTCATGAAGTCCATGTCGATCTCCTCGTTGGGGATCTCCAGGTTGTACTGGGTGGCCAGGTGGCAGTAGGGCTTTTGCAGGTTGACAAAGCCGTTGATCCACATCTTGGAGGGGGAGAAGGTGTGGCACCAGGTGACGATACCGCAGCAGTTGTCGTCATAGTTGGCAGCCTTCACCACGTCGGCGATCTCCTTGTTGGTCTTGGCAGTGACCTTGTATACCAGCTTGCAAGGCAGGTTTCCGGTGGCGTTGAGGGTGTCCACCATCTCGGCGGCGCGGCGATCCACGATCTCCAGCACTTCGGGGCCATACAGGAACTGGCTGCCCACTACAAGCCAAAATTCTTTGTTGCTCATGTTCATAACCTCCGTTATGTCAATTTTTTTACGTGTTCCACGGCGGCCCGCTCCACAACCAGGCCCGCCTTATAGTGCACCATAAAGTTGGTGAAGCCCTCCACGTCCTCGGCCTGAGGCTCCACCACAGACACCTTTTGGTCTCCAAAGACCTGGGTGTTCAGGTAGTCCTGGAGGGACTGGCCGTCGGCCTTATGTACCGCATAGGCGGCCAGCAGGGCCATGCCCCAGGGTCCGCCCTCTCCGGCGGTCTCCATGGTGGCCACAGGGCTGTTGGCGGCGGCAGCCAGAATGCGCTGGCCCACCACGGGGGTCTTGAAGAAGCCGCCGTGGCCCATGAGGCGGTCCACCGCCACATGCTCCTCACCCAGAATGTCCAGGCCCACCTTCAAGGTGGCCAGAGCGGAGTAGATCTGGGTGCGCATGAAGTTTGCAAAGTTCAGGTGTGCCTCGGGGCCACGCACCAGCAGGGGCCGGCCGTCGCTGAGGCCGGTGACCGGCTCGCCGGACAGGTAGTTATAGAGGAGCAGCCCGTCCCCGTCCGCCTTGCCCTCCAGGGCGGAGGTAAACATGGCGGTGTACAGGGCGTTCTTGTCCACTTCATGGCCCAGGGCGGTGAGCAGGCCGGAGAAGACCTCCGCCCAGGCGTTGATCTCATTGGTGCAGTTGTTGCAGTGGACCATGGCCACGGGAGCCCCGTCGGGGGTGGTGACCATGTCGATCTCCTCGTAGCGGCGGCTCAGGGGCTGCTCCAACACGATCATGGAGAACACCGAGGTGCCTGCCGACACGTTGCCGGTGCGCTTGGCCACAGCGTTGGTGGCGGCCATGCCGGTGCCAGCGTCTCCCTCAGGGGAGCAGAGGATGGCGCCGGGCTGCAAGGTCCCGGTGGGGTCCAGCAGCTTGGCCCTCTCGGCGGTGAGGGTGCCGGCGTTGTCGCCAGCTACCGCCACCCGGGGCAGGATGTCCCGGAGCTTCCAGGAGTAACCCTTGTCGGCCACCAGGGCGTCAAAGCTGTCCACCATGGCCTGGTCGTAGTCGCAGGTGTTGGAAGCAATGGGAAATACGCCGCTGGCGTCACCCACACCCAGGACATTCTCCCCGGTGAGCTTCCAGTGCACGTAGCCTGCCAGCGTAGTGATAAAGGCCACATCGGGCACGTGGTCCTCGCCGGTGAGGATGGCCTGGTACAGGTGGGCAATGGACCAGCGCTGGGGAATGTTGAAGTGAAAGCGATCACTGAGAATCTCAGCGGCCTGTCCGGTGGTGGTGTTGCGCCAGGTGCGGAAGGGGGCCAGCAGCTGGCCCTCATGGCCGAAGGGCAGGTAGCCGTGCATCATGGCGGAGAAGCCCATGGAGGCCACACGGGTCAGCTTCACCCCGTAGCGGGCTTCCACGTCGGCGGACAGGTGGGCGTAGGCGTCTTGCAGCCCGGTCCACACGTCCTCCAGGGAGTAGGTCCAGTAGCCGCCCTCATAGTGGTTCTCCCAGCTGTGGTCGCCGGAGGCAATGGGGGCGTGGTCAGGGCCGATGAGCACCGCCTTGATGCGGGTGGAGCCCAGCTCGATGCCCAGACAGGCCTGACCATTTTCGAGGAATTCTTTCATATCCATGGAAAAAACTCCTTTTGTCAGGATAGAGAAACGGAGCGCCTCTCTTGCTCACGACAATGAGAAGCACTCCGTGCCGAAGTCAACCCCAGGGTCAGGGCGGATGAGTCACCGGAAACACCCGGCTCCGGCTCCCAGGGAGGAGCGTCCTCTATGCGCTTGCTCCGGCGGGAAGGTGGGGACATGGCCCCGCCCCCCCGTCAGAGGTTTGTGGTTGGTTGGGGTTATTTCTTGTTCTTGCGAGCCAGCACCACGCTCTGGATGACCAGGAACAGGCAGATCATAGCGGCCACGGTGATGTTGGTCCACCAGGCATCGTCCAGGCCCAGGGAGGACACGATGTTCTTGATGGTGCCCAGGGACATCACGCCGAAGAAGGTGCCGATGATGTTACCCACACCACCGGTGAGCATGGTGCCGCCGATGATGGAGGAGGCGATGGCGTTCATCTCAATGTCCTTGGCAATGACGGAGTAGTTGATGGTGGAGATGCGCTGACCTTGATGAAGCCAGCGACGGCCACGCACAGGCCCTGAATCACATAGGTCAGGAACTTGATGAAGGCGGGATTCAGGCCGTTGAGGCGGGCAGAGTGGCTGTTGATGCCCACGGACTGGGTGTACAGGCCCAGGGTGGTGAACTTCATCGCCAGAGCGATGATGATCATGCAGATCACGGCAATGAACACCGGGGTGGGAATGGGAACGCCGGGGATAAAGTTGCCGAAGTAGCCAAAGAAGGGATCGTTGACCACGGGCAGGGTGTTGTTGTTGATCCAGGCGGCGATGGAGCGGCCAGCGGTATACAGAATCAGAGTGGCCACCATGGGCTGGATCTTGAACTTGGCCACCAGCACGCCGTTGAAGGCGCCGAAGAGCATGGACACCACGCAGGCGGCCAGCACGGCCAGCACCAGCATACCAGCGGATACGGCGTCGGTGCTGCCGTTGGTACCGCAGAGGATGCGCAGGATGACAGAGCCGGCGATGGCGATGTTGGCGCCCACGGAAATATCTTGTCCGCCGGAAGCCGCCGTCACCAGGGTCATGCCGATGGCCAGGATGGCCAGCTCAGAGGCGTTGCTCAAAATGGTGATCAGCTGACCGGAGAGCACCGGGGCGCCGTTGTTGTTGGTGCCGATGGAGATGGCAAAGGAGGAGGGGTCTGCAATCAGGTTAAAGACCACCAGAATGAGCAGGGCGGCAATGGGGATGAAGATCTGCTGATGGACCAGCCAGCTCAGCTTGGCGCCCACGCCCTGCTTGGCGGGGGTTTTCAGTTTTGTCATCTCAGGATTCACCTCCTGCAATTGTTGCCATGACCTGGGTCTGGTTGAGCTGGTCTCCGGTGAGCTCGCCCACCATCTTGCGGTCACGCATGACCACCAGACGGGAGCAGGTGCGCAGCATCTCGTCGATCTCGGAGGAGATGAAGGTGACGCTCTTGCCCTCGGCGGCCAGCTTCAGCACCAGCTTTTGAATCTCGGTCTTGGTGCCCACGTCGATACCACGGGTGGGCTCGTCCAAAATGAGGTAACGGGGATCGGTGAGCAGCCAGCGGGCCAAAATGCACTTTTGCTGGTTGCCGCCGGACATCTGCTTGATGGGGGTGTCCGCCGAGGCGGTCTTGATCTCCAGCAGCTTGATGTACTCCTCGGCGTAGGCCTGAGCCTTGGCCTTGGAGATGGGGTGGAAGAAGCCCTTCATCACCTGCATGGCCAGGATGATGTTATCCCGCACCGACAGGTCGCCCACGATGCCGTCCCGCTTGCGGTCCTCGGGCAGATACCCGATGCCCAGCTTCATGGCGTCCAGAGGCTTGCTGATCTTCACTTCCTTACCATCCATGAGCACCTTGCCCTGGGTCTTGTGGTCGGCGCCAAAGATGGCCCGGACACACTCGCTTCGGCCAGAGCCCAGCAGGCCGGTGAAGCCGTTGACCTCGCCCTTCTGGATGTGGAAGTCGAAAGGCTTGATGCCCTCGGTGCTGGCCAGGCCCTTGGCCTCCAGCACGGGGGTGCCGTGGTCCACATGCTCGGCCTCGTCGCCCTTGCGGATGGAGGCCATGTCGTCCAGTTCCTTGCCCAGCATCTTGGACACCATCTGGACCCGGGGCAGCTCCTGGATGGGGTACTCACCCTCCAGGGTGCCGTCCCGCAGCACAGTGATGCGGTCGCACACGGCGTACACCTGGTCCATAAAGTGGTTGACAAAGAGGATACCCACGCCCTTGAGCCGCAGGTCCCGCATCAGGGTAAACAGCTTTTCCACTTCGCCCTCGTCCAGAGAAGAGGTGGGCTCGTCCAAAATCAGGACCTTACAGTCCATATCCACCGCACGGGCAATGGCCACCATCTGCTGCACGGCGATGGAGCAGGTGCCCAGCTGCTGGGTGATGGTGGCGGCGTCGAAGCCCTTCTCCTCCAGGTAGATCATCTTCTCAGCGGGCTCCTCGCCATTCTCCAGGCCCTGGATGATCTCGTTGATGGTGTCAGCCTGGAAGGGGTTGCACTGACCGTCGTAGTTCCAGCGGCCAGCCAGCACTTCCTCCAGAGCCCACTTGTTGCAGTCGAAGCCCATGACGATCACGTCGCCGTCCTTGCCGTGGGTGATGCCGGAGGCATCCAGAGCGGCCACAGCGCCCTTGGCTATGTCGTCGTTCTCAGCGTAGATGACGTTGAACTCCTGGCCACCGTCGATGACGGACTGGACGATCTGCTGAGCGGTCTCAGCGTTCCAGTCGGCGGTCTGCTGGGTGACCATGTTCCAGTTGTCCTCAGCGGCCACCTTCGCGTCCAGAGCGCCGGTGCGGCCCTCCTGAGCGGCGGAGCCCATGGTGCCCTGGATGTGGATGATGTTGTACTCCTCCAGGCCCTGATCGGCCAGCCAAGTCACAGCGGTCTCGCCCTCCTTGGCCATGTCGGAGATGACGGCGGCCACATACAGGCTGTCATCGGCCTGGATGGTGCGGTCATACAGAATCACCTGAATGCCAGCGTCCTGGGCGTCCTGGAGCACGGTGTCCCAGCCGGAAGTACCAGCGGCGGAGATCAGCAGGTAGTCCACCTCGTCCTGGATCATCTTCTGAGCGGCGGCGATCTGCTCGTCGTTCTTCAGGGAGTAATAGAACTGAGCCTCATAGCCGTTCTCCTCACAAAACACCCGCTTCATGTCGTCCACGTTGGCGGTGCGGTAGCCGGACTCGTTGGGGTCGTGATACCAACAGAAATCAGCCCGCCCTCAGAATCGCCGCCAGAGGGAGTATCAGAGTTTGCGGTGCCTCCATTGCCGCCGCAAGCTGCCAGGGAGAACGCCATGGCCAGGGACAAGGACGGTGCAAGTAATTTCTTCTTCATTGTAGTGACCTCCGTTCAAATATTTCACTTGTTCCACCGGGGCAGATGTTTTGTTCCGCTGCCGTTCGGTGCTTTGTGATTTCAGTACACCAACAAAATTGCAAATGCCAAGCAAATATACGAACAATTATTTGTTTCTAGGTTTACAACAATATAAATTTGCGAAAATATTCTGACAAATTGGTGATAACCACGAGATTTTCCTTAATTCGGTTCCAGTTTTCCAAAATTCCTGGAATATTTAATAAATAAAAGCAAAAAGCGCTCTTCCAGAAAACGGGCATTGTGCACAAAACCAGCAAAAACAGCCCGGCTGATTTTTTCACAATCCATCGAGTCTCGGATTCTTTTTCCATATTCTGGTCTTTCATTCTCTGGATTTGACTGGTCGCATTGGAATAATGACGAGACTTGTTTTAAAAATGTACATACCCTTTCGCAAAATTTAAAACAAATATTCCGAACATGTGTTGCGCCGTATGTACAAATATGGTATACTCTCGGTAACGAACCCAGCGGACCAATCCCAAAGAACTACGAGAGAGGGGGGGGACATTGTGCGCACCAAATATCAAACGGTCGCAGACACCCTGCGCCGGGAAATTCAGTCTGGACAATACGATGAAACCATGCTCCTGCCCACCGAGCAGGCTCTGTGCGGCCAGTTCCAGGTCAGCCGCCAGACCGTGCGGCAGGCGCTGAGCCTTCTGGCCTCTGAAGGACTCATTGAGCGCCGTCAGGGCAGCGGCTCCCCCCCGGCCCAGAGGGCACAAGGGGGGCAATCCAGGTT
>CABPXX010000049.1 GCA_902461475.1 uncultured Eubacteriales bacterium
AGTATCCGCTCAGACGCTTGGCGTATTCCGCCGCTGCCTCCAGGTAAAACTTCTCTTTCATCTTGCCCACGCAGATGATATGTACACTCACCATGTCCTCACACCTCCATCCACGCCGAGGCCTCGCTGCGGGGGGCTACGCACAGCTCCACCTGCTGCTCTCCAATTCCCGCCTGGGCCGCCAGTTTGGCGGTGGCGGGCTGGGTGGTCTCCTTAGATAAGTGGGCCAGAACCACTTGCCGGGTGCCTCGCTCCACCGCCCAGCGGGTGAGCTGGGCTCCCACCTGGTTGGACAGGTGGCCCCGCTGCCCTGCAATACGGCTTTTTAAGTATTCTGGGTAGGGCCCCGTGCGCAGCATCTCCGGGTCGTAGTTATACTCCGCCACCAGGGTACTGGCCCCCTGCACCGCCTCCAACACTGGCTGGGTCACCACACCCAGGTCGGTACAGAAGGTGAGCTTCCGCTCCCCCCGGGTCACGGTGTAGCCCACGGGGCTGACACAGTCGTGGCTGACGGGAAAGCTGCCCACTACCAGGTCCTCCAGAGCAAAGCCCTCCCCGGGGTCAAAGACCCGAAACCGGGGCTGCAACTCTGGATTCTTTCGGCAGATCTCCCGGGCCGTCCCCTCGGCGGTGTACAGCTCCACATCCAGCTGGCGACACAGCACCGGGATGCCGCTGATGTGGTCACTGTGCTCGTGGGTAATGAGAATGGCGGACAGCTCCCCCGGCTGAATGCCCAGGCTCTTGAGCCCGGTGGTGATGCGCCGGGCGGATACCCCGGCGTCAATGAGGATATGGGTGCTGCCGTCGGTGATGACCGAGCAGTTGCCAGAGGAGCCGCTGGCCACGGGGGCACACATCCACAAACTTCTCCTCTGAGGTGGACGGCCCGGGCCACGGTGGCAAACTCCAACAAACTTCTCTCCCTCCCCACAAAAAGCGGCAGCCCCTTGTCGGGACTGCCGCAGTCCATGTGTATCTTTGATGTTTAGCCCGCTGCGTTGGCGTTCTCCACCTGGGGATCAGGCAGGTCCACCACTTCGATCTGGGCCCCAATGCCGGTGAGCTTGGCCACGATGTCCTCGTAGCCCCGCTCCACATGGCGGATGTTGCCCACCTCAGAGACGCCCTGCGCAGCCAGAGCGGCCACCACCAGAGCGGCGCCGGCCCGCAGGTCACAGGCCTCCACCGGGGCAGCCATAAGCTGGGGCACGCCCTCAATGATGGCGATCTTGCCGTCCACCTGAATCTTGGCGCCCATGCGGCGGAACTCCTCGGTGTAGCGGAATCGGTTATCCCACACGCCCTCGGTGATGACGCTGGTGCCCTCTGCCAGACAGAGGACTGCAGCGATCTGGGGCTGCATGTCGGTGGGGAAGCCGGGATAGGGCATGGTCTTGATGTTGGCCCGGTGCAGGGGGCCATTGCGGCGGACAATGAGGCTGTCGCCGTCCTCTTCCACCTCGACGCCCATCTCCAGCAGCTTGGCGGTGATGCACTCCATGTGCTTGGGGATGATGTTGTTCACCCGCACCTCGCCGCCTGCGGCGGCCACAGCGGTCATGTAGGTGCCCGCCTCGATCTGGTCGGGAATGATGGAGTATTCGCCCCCGTGGAGGTGCTCCACGCCCCGCACCTTGATGACGTCGGTGCCGGCGCCGGTGATCTGAGCGCCCATGGAGTTGAGGAAGTTGGCCAGGTCCACGATGTGAGGCTCCTTGGCGGCGTTTTCAATCACCGTCATGCCCTCCGCCAGGGTGGCGGCCAGCATCACGTTCATGGTGGCGCCCACGGTGACCACGTCCAGGTAGATGTGGCTGCCCTTGAGCCGTCCGTCGGGCACCTTGGCGCACATAAAGCCGTTTTTCACTTCCACGTCCGCCCCCAGGGCCCGCAGACCCTTCAAGTGCTGGTCAATGGGTCGGCCGCCGAAGTCACAGCCGCCGGGCAGAGGCACTTCCGCCTGGCCAAAACGCCCCAAAAGCGCGCCAAGCAGGTAATAGCTGGCACGAATTTTACGCCCGGACTCATAGGCCACCGGGCTGTTATGGATGGCGGTGCAGTCCACCTCCACCGTGGAACGGTTGATGGTGCGCACGTTGGCCCCCAGTTCCTGGAGGATATTGAGCATCAAGGTCACATCGCTGATCTGAGGCAGGTTGCCAATGCGGCACACGCCATTGACCAACAGTGCAGCGGGAATGATACCGACAGCGGCATTCTTGGCCCCGCTGATCTCGACTTTGCCATACAGCGGTCTACCGCCGTGAATGAAATATTTTTTCAAAAAAGACACCTCATAGCGTCCCCGGCCTGGCCGGGTTGGTAATCGCTCCCTGAAATGGGGGCTATCTATATGGAAGAATTCTACCTCTGGGATAGAACGTACAACTTTGCTTTAATGCGCATATATTATAGCATTGCCCCCACCCCATGGCAACCTAAATTTTGTTTCTGCCGGATTTTCTCCTCTTTGCCCATAGTCTCTCCCGTTCAGGGGCTACTATTCTGATAAAGTTTGTGAATTTTTTGTTACACCCCTTGCAAAACATGGGAGTAAGTATTATAGTACAGTTAGCACTCGACCAACACGAGTGCTAAAACATGCAATTCGAGGTGTACCACTCATGGAGAAAAAACAGTTTCAAGCCGAGTCCAAACGGCTGATGGACCTGATGATCAATTCCATTTATACCCACAAAGAGATCTTCCTACGTGAGATCATTTCCAACGCCAGCGACGCCATTGATAAGCTGGCCTATCTGGCCCTCAGCGATGGCAGCATTGATGTAAAGCCTTCTGACTTTACCATCACTGTGACACCGGACAAAGAGCACCGCACCCTCACCGTCACCGATAACGGCATCGGCATGACCCAGGAGGAGCTGGAGAACAACCTGGGCACCATCGCCCGCAGCGGCTCTCTGCAGTTCAAGCAGGAGATGGGCAAGGACAACGCCGCCGACATCATCGGTCAGTTCGGCGTGGGCTTCTACTCCGCTTTCATGGTGGCCCGCGAGGTCACCGTGCTCACCCGCCGCTTTGGCGACCAGCAGGCCTACCGCTGGGAGTCCTCCGGCGTAAACGGCTACACCATCACCCCCTGTGAGATGGAGGGCTGGGGCACCCAGGTCATTATGACCATCAAGGACAACACTGAGGAGGAGAACTACGACGAGTATCTGGACAGCAACCACCTCCAGAGCCTCATTAAGAAGTACTCTGACTACATCCGTCACCCCATCCGCATGGTGGTGGAGGACTACCGCATGAAGGAGAAGCCCGCCGACGCCCCCGAGGACTACAAGCCCGAGTGGGAGACGGTGCAGGAGGAGAAGACCATCAACTCCATGGTGCCTCTGTGGCAGCGCCCCCGCTCCAAGGTGGAGCAGGAGGAGTACGATCGCTTCTATCAGGAGAAGTTCATGGACTGGCAGGCTCCTCTGGCCACCATCACCACCTCCTCGGAAGGCACCGTCACCTACAAGGCCCTGCTGTTCATCCCCGGCCAGACTCCCTTTGACTTCTACACCCGGGAGTATGAGAAGGGGCTGCAGCTGTACTCCTCCGGCGTGCTCATCATGGACAAGTGCGCCGATCTGCTCCCCGACTGCTTCCGCTTCGTCAAGGGCGTGGTGGACTCCCCCGACTTCTCTCTGAACATCTCCCGTGAGATGCTCCAGCACACCCGTCAGCTGAAGATCATCGCCACCGCTCTGGAGAAGAAGATCAAGAACGAGCTGGCCAAGATGATGAAGGACGACCGGGAGACCTACGAGAAGCTCTGGGCCGCCTTCGGCCGCCAGCTCAAGTACAGCGTGGTGGACCAGTACGGAGCCAAGAAGGACCTGCTGCGGGATCTGCTGCTGTTCGGCTCCACCGCCTCGGACAAGCTCACCTCTCTGGCGGAGTATGTGGAGCGGATGAAGGAGGGCCAGGAGTATATCTACTACGTCTGCGCCGACTCCGCCGCTCAGGCCGCCTCCCTGCCCCAGGTGGAGCGGGTGGCCGACCGTGGCTTCGAGATTCTCTGCCTCACCGAAGAGGTGGACGAGTTTGTCATGCAGGCTCTGGCTGAGGTGGACGGCAAGAAGATCAAGTCCGTGTCCGACCCCGACGCCCTGCCTGAGACTGACGAGGAGAAGGCCCAGCAGGAGAAGCAGGCCGAAGAGAGCAAAGCTGTGCTGGACTTCGTCAAGGAGACCCTGGGGGACAAGATCAAGGAGGCCCGCATCTCCAAGATCCTCAAGTCCGCCCCTGTGTGCATGACCGCCGACGGCCCCATGTCCCTGGAGATGGAGAAGTACTTCTCCCGCATGGAGGGTGCCCAGGCCGGCATGATGAAGGCGGAGCGGGTGCTGGAGCTCAACCCCAACTCCGATGCCTTTGCCGCTCTGCGCGCTGCTGTGGACAGCGGCGACAAAGAGAAGGCCGCCACCTACGTCCAGGTACTCTACCACCAGGCCCTGCTCATTGCAGGCCTGCCCATTGAGGACGCCGCCGCTTACACTCAGCTGGTGTGCTCCCTGATGAAGTAACCTTCTACTTCTCTTAAAGCCCCCGCCTCCCCATGAGGCGGGGGCTTTTCTTATGCGACAAGTGTGGTATAGTATAGGTAATAACCCATCAAGTTTCTCAAGGAGGTGCCTATGAAGCCCCGGAACACTGCCGCCCTACTCTCCGTGGCCCTGCTGTTTTCCCTGTCTGCCTGCAAGTCCCTCAATCTCCAGGCCACGCCCGCTCCCACCCCTACTCCAAAACCACTCACCTTCACCTGGGAGAACTTTCCCCGTCTGGACGGCTCTGCCGAGACCGTCCCCTTGGCCCAAAGTCTGGCCGGGGTGATGCTGGATGAGTTCCCCCTGATGACCCTGGACCTGATCAATTTCTCCGGCACAGACCAGGCCTTTCAACGGCTCCAGTCTGGAAAGAGCAATCTGCTTCTGGTCTCCGACCCCCCGCAGGAGATTCTGGATCAGCTGGAACAGGAGGGGTGCGACATTCAAATGGAGGAACTGGCCACCGACGGACTGGTGTTTGTGGTCCACGCCGACAACCCGGTGGATTCCCTCACCATCGACCAGCTCCGGGACATCTACACCGGAACCATCACCAACTGGAAGGAGGTAGGCGGAGAGGATGCAGAGATTCTCCCCTTCCAAAGTCTCACCGACACCGGAAGTCAGGCCCTGATGGACCGCTTGGTGATGGATGGACAGGAGATGACCGAATCCCCCACGGACTACACCGACTACATGACTGGGATGGAGGAAGGGCAGAAGAGTTTTGACTACTCCCCCAACGCCATCGGCTACACCTTCTACCGCCACACCCAGGACCTGGAGGAGGTTCCAGGATTGAAGGTGGTGGAGGTGGACGGCGTGTCCCCCTCTGCCCAGACCGTCAGTAACCACACCTATCCCCTGAGCACCACCTACTATGTGGCTATGTCTGCCCAGCAGGACCCGGACACCCCCACCTATGCCCTGTACCACTGGCTGCTCAGTGCCCAGGGGCAGCGCCTGTTGGAGGGCTGTGCCTCCGTAAGCCAGAAGGAAGAGGAGAGTTCCGGTTACGCCATCGACACCCACTGGGAGAGGCTGGAGCCCATCAACACCCCCAATGCCCAGCGGTGGTATGAGGACTATACCGACCATCTCATCCCCTCGGAGGAGTACGGCTCCCTGGTGCCCTACATCGGTGGCCGTGTCCATACCTATGCCGAGGGCACCTGGCTGTATGGATTGGCCACCCGAGACGGTGTCATCGTCACCGACCCGGTGTTCGACGATGCCATGAATTTGAGGAGCACACCCATGCCCTGGACGGGCACCTCTTCTCCTGACATGCTATTGCTGACCACCAAAGACCAAACCCAGACCCAGCTGGGTCTGGCCGCCTCCGACGGCAGCTGGTACACGGGGCAGATCTTTCAGGGGCTCTTATGCTCCCATGAGCTGGGCGCCCTTATGATCACCCAGACAGGAGATTTGGTGATGGTGTCGCCCGACGGCACCCAGTCCCCCTTCCACTTCAGTGAAGACGTGGGCCTCCCCACCCTTTACCCCACCATGGACTGGCCCTATATGGCCTGGTCCACCGATGAGAGTACGACGACCATGGATGTCTATGTGGACCTGCGGGACGGCACGGTGTATCGCCAGGCCCCCGCCGACTTTCAGCCCGCTGACTTCCCGGATGGAGGCGGCTATTTCGTAGGTGGCCGGTTTCAACTGGAGGGGACCACCCTCACCATCTACCCCGACCACGGGGACCCCCACGCGTTTGATGTGGGAGAGGACTGTGCCCGGGTGGACATAAACGGAGACCGGGTGCTGCTGTTCTATGACACCACCCCCGAATCCTTCCGGCTCACCGATTGGAACGGGAATATTCTCCTCTCCGGCGAAGACTTCACCCCCTACTTTCTCACCTATGGTGACATCGACACCCCCTCCCTGTTCACTTATAACAATGGCCATGCTGCAAATATCGCCGCCAACTCCCTGGTGTTGGACCGGGATGGAAACCCGCTCTTCACCACCCAGGGCAGCCAGGTGATACAATACGGAGACCGGCTGCTCTACGCCACCCAGGGCCACTACATTCTCAGCGACCTGTCTGGGAACGCCCTCCTATGCCTGCCCCGGCTGGACCAGTGAGTCTCAAGCCCCCGCCCATTTGTCCGGCGGGGGCTTTTTGTAACCATTGGTAACCGCATTGTAGCCCCTCTGCATCCCCTCTGTAACGACTTCCTTCCCGGGCCCATGGTATCATGGGAGCATAGACCACCACCCCTTTTGTTCTTGACAAGGAGGTACGTTATGAAGGCTGTGAAATCCGCCGCCATGCTCTCTATGGCGCTGCTGTTTACCCTCTCCGCCTGCAAAAGCCCCACCGGAGAGGTCACTCCATCCTCTGACCCTGCCCCCCAGGAGCTCACCTTCACCCGGGAGAACTTTCCCCGGCTGGATGGCTCCGCCGACGCCGTCCCCCTGGCCCAGAACCTGGCCGCCGTGCTGCTGGGCGAATTTCAGCAGCAGACCAGCGATCTGACCAAGTTCAACGGTGCTGAGAGCGCCCTCCGGCGGCTTAAAATGGAAAAGAGCGATCTGCTTCTCCTCTCAGACCCTCCACAGGAAATGCTGGACCAGCTGAACCAGGATGGATTTGAGGTGCAGATGGAGGAACTGGCCACCGATGGGCTGGTCTTCGTGGTCCATGCCGACAACCCGGTGGACTCCCTCACCATAGACCAGCTCCGGGACATCTACACCGGGGACATCACCAACTGGAAAGAGGTGGGCGGGAACGATGCGGAGATTCTCCCCTTCCAACACACCGACGACACCGGAAGCCAGACCCTGATGGACCGCCTGGTGATGGATGGGGAGAAACGGACCGATCCCCTGGAGGGCTCCTCCATGATTGGCCTCTGGGACTTCAGTGGACTGCCGTACACCTATGACAACTCTCCCAACGCCATCGGCTACACCTTCTACCGCCACACCCAGGACCTGGAAGAGACCCAAAACATGAAGCTGTTGCAGGTGGATGGAGTGACCCCGTCCGCCCAAACCGTCAGCGACCACACCTATCCCCTGACCACCACCTATTATGTGGCCATGGGGGCGCAACAGGACCCAGACTCCCCCACCGCCACTCTTTTCTCCTGGCTGCTGAGCTCCACCGGGCAGCAATTGCTGGAGGGCTATCCCTCCACCGCTCAGAGTGAGGACACAGCACTCACCATCACCGTCACCGCCCACTGGGACATGCTGGAGCCCATCCACACCCCCAAATCCCAGCGGTGGTATGAGGAATACACCGACCACCTGATTCCCTCCAAGGAATATGGTCCCCTCATTCCCTACATCGGCGGCTCCCTCTCCACCAGCCCAGACCCGTTATGGATTTATGGCCTGGCCACCCAGGATGGCGTGATGGTCACAGACCCAGTCTTTTATGAGGTCTCCTATTTGGAGGACACAGACACCCCCATGCTGGTGCTGACCACATACGAAACGGATGCCAACGGTAACGCCCAGAAGCGGCTGGGG
>CABPXX010000050.1 GCA_902461475.1 uncultured Eubacteriales bacterium
CTCCACGGGGCGGCGGGAGACGCTGCCGCTGCCCAGTATGGGGAGTATGGGATGCTGCCCGACGACACCCTGACGGCGGTGGCGGGGGTGCTGCAAACCCATATACGGGCCAAGTTGTGAATAAAACGGAAATATTCCTCCCGATACGCACAGATTTCACACGGTTTCACAGAGAGTTTATGTGTAGTTTTTTCTCTTTGGAACATTGACACCGGGGCCAAATTCGGTTACTGTGTGCGTAAGGAGAGAGGGAAGGATCCCTTGGAGGGAAGAATATGATTGTTTATTTTTCGGCGACAGGAAACAGCCAATTTTGTGCGGAGTGGCTGGCGGACCACCGAAAGGATGATCTGCTGGATACCTTCTACTATATTCGCCACGGCGTGGCAGCCGAGCTGCAATCAGAGAAGCCCTGGGTGTTTGTCATGCCCACCTACTGCTGGCAGATTCCCAGAATTGTGGAAGATTTTATCATCAGCGGCCATTTCAGCGGCAGTCGGGACGCCTACTTCGTCATGACCTGCGGTGGAGAGGTGGGTAATGCAGAGCCCAAACTCCAGGCGCTGTGCCAGCGTAAGGCCCTGACGTATCGGGGAACCTTGCAGGTGGTGATGCCGGATAACTATCTGGTGATGTTTACGCCCCCCGACCCTGCCCAGGCTGAGACCATGCGGCAAAAGGCGGTGGCCACGTTGCAGCAGGGAGAACAGTGGATGGAGGAGGGCAAGTCCTTCCCGCCTATTTCCACTGGGAAGTGGGACTGCCTGAAATCTGGCGTGGTCAATCAGGCGTTTTACCGTTTCTATGTCAAGGCCAAAAAGTTTTATGCCAAGGACACCTGCATCTCTTGCGGCAAGTGCCAGCATGTGTGTCCCCTCAACAACATCCATCTGGAGAACGGAAAGCCCGTGTGGGGCGCCCAGTGCACTCACTGTATGGCCTGTATCTCCAAATGCCCCGTGGAGGCCATTGAGTACGGAAAGGCCACCCGGAACAAACAGCGGTATCTCTGCCCCCCCGTATCAGGGGCGGGAGAGCCAGTAAAAGGAGAATAATTTATGAGCGTGTTGTTTTTGCAATATCCCCCCTGTACCACCTGTAAGAAGGCCAAGGCTTGGCTGGATGAGCGAGGCGTGGCCTATGAGGCCCGGAACATCAAGGAAGAGAATCCCACGGCGGAGGAGTTGAAGGTGTGGCATGAGAAGAGCGGCCTGCCTTTGAAGAAGTTTTTCAACACCTCCGGCCTGGTCTACAAAGCCTTGGGGCTGAAAGACCGCCTACCCACCATGTCTGAGGAGGAGCAGTATCAGCTGCTGGCCAGCGATGGCATGCTGGTCAAGCGTCCCCTGGTGGTGGGGGAGAACTTTGTGCTGGTGGAGTTCCGGGAAGCGCAGTGGCAGGAACAGCTGTGAGGTAGACGGGACGGAAAATCTGTGGTAGAATGGCCGGCAGTGAAAAAACATAAAGAGAGGCCTGTGAGAGATGTCCCAGAGAGTTGTTGCCTTTGATGTAGAGACCCCCAACTCCCTCAATGACCGTATGAGTGCCGTTGGTATCACTGTGATGGAGCGGGGGCAGGTGGTGGACGAGTTCTATTCCCTGGTCAATCCGGAGGAGGAGTTTGAGCCCTTCAACGTGGAGCTCACCGGGATTACCCCGGAGATGGTGGCCCATGAGCCCACCTTTCCCCAGCTGTGGGAGACCATACGCCCCATTTTGGAACAGGGGATGTTGGTGGCCCACAATGCGCCCTTTGACATGTCGGTGTTGGCCAAGTGCCTGCGGGACTATGGCCTGACCTGGCATAAACGAGTGCCCTATGCCTGCACCTGTCAGATGAGCCGTCGGCTCATTCCCCAGTCCCCCAACCACAAGCTCAATACCCTGTGCGATTACTTCGGATTGGATCTGGACCACCACCACGCCGGAAGCGACATCTTCTTCCGCTGTGTGGAGACCGGGGCGGACGTGTCGGGGTTTGTGCGCACCTATGACGTGGAGCGCATCCGCACGGAAAAAAGACGATAATATGAAAAGCACCCCGTATCCGGATTGCTCCAGGATACGGGGTGCCATTTATTCTGGTTAAGCTTTTTTGTAGTGGCTGAGTACCATGTCCACCAGACGGAACATCCGCTGATGGATGTCATAGCCGCCGTGGCGCAGACACCAGTCGTACTCCACGCCCCGGCACGCCAGTACCAGGTCGCTAGCCATCTGGTCCACGTCACAGTCGGGGATTAAGAGCCCCTGCTCTTTGGCCTCTTCGCAGTATAGGCGGACGGTGGAGGCCAGCCCCGAGCTCTCCCGCTTGTCATAGTATCGGGAAAACATGCGGCTTTCACACAGCTCCCAGCCCTCATCCAAAAAGACCTCGCACAGATAGCTGCCTAAAAACTGCCGGATCTTTTCCAGGGGAGAGAGCCCCTCCAGCATACCCGGGACCTGATGGAACAGCCATCGGGCCCGCATTTTGGCGTGGTGATTGAGAATATCGGCTTTGCTTTTAAAGTAATAGTAAAAGGCTCCGGTGGTCATACCGGCCTTGGCGGCAATGTCCCGCACGCCCACTTGGGCGAAGCCCTGTTCCTTAAATAACTGATAGGAGATGTCAGAGAGAAGCTGTTTGGTGGCCTCTGATTTTGGGGATGACGTTCCCTGTGTATGTTCTCTGTCCATATGAAGTGCTCCTGAAACAAATCGTCATAATCTCACAAAATACGTTACCACGACAGTGTAGAGAAGTCAATAACCAGCATGTGGCGTTATGACTGCGTCCGGGAGCAGTACACGCCAGTGGCAGAGACAAAAACCCGCTCCTCTTGGCCGGGAAGATAGATCTGAGCCTGGAGCTGGGCGGTGGTGCCGCCGGCCAAGAGGGTGGTGACCCGGAGCCGAACCGTCTCGTTGAGGGCCACGGGCCGGGCATAGGTGAGATTCATGGAGATGGTGGGGGTGAAGTGGCCGTAGATGCAGTAGCAGGTCAGGCCCATGGCATTGTCCAGCATGAGCGCCAGCACGCCGCCGTGCACGATGCCCAGGGGATTGGAGGTCCAGGCCTTGGTGTCGTACTCCAGTTCTACGGAGAGGGAGGGGCCGTCGCAGGAGACGAGGCGGGGACACAGGTGCAAATTGGGCTTTTCAGGATCACAGTTGGGGTGCAAGGTGTCCAGAGCATGTTGGATGGTCTGAGAAAATTCGGATGTGGTGATGTGAAAAGCCATGAAAGACGCTCCTTTTTCTATAAAAATCGTGTATAAATATAGTAGCATAGGAAACGGTTAGGCGCAAGTGAGATTGTCCATTGACTTTGACGCTTAAAAGTGATAAACTGCAAAGAAAGAAAACACCAATGGACGCATCGTGGGGAAGACGCATCAGAAGGGAAGGAAGTACCGATGGCAGAGAAACGAATTGTGGTGGTGGGATTGGGCCTGATTGGCGGGTCCATGGCCATGGCCTTACAGGGATTTGAGGACTATGAGGTGGTGGGCGTGGTGCGCTCTGCCTCCACCTATCAGAAGGCGGCGGAGCGGCACGCAGCGGACCGGGTGACCTATGACGCAGCGGAAGAGCTTCCCGGGGCGGACGTGGTGATTCTGGCCCAGGACCCTCAGGGTATCGTGTCTTTTTTGGAGGAGCACCGCAGCCACTTTAAACCGGGCAGTGTCATTGTGGACGTGTGCGGCATCAAGCGGGCCATTATGGACGGGGCCCAGTGTCTGCCCGACAATGTGGACTTCATCGGCTGCCACCCCATGGCTGGTAAGGAGGTCTCCGGCATTGACAACGCCGAGGCGGGGCTGTTCCGGAACACTCACTTTATCATGACGCCCCCGGAGGGAGTGAGTCAGGAGCACGTGGACTTAGTGGAGCGCATGGCTCGGTTCTGTCAGTTCCGGGATGTCATCCGCACTACCCCGGAGCGCCATGACGAGATGATTGCCTACACCAGCCAGCTGATGCATATCATAGCCCTGTCGGTGTGCGACGACGAGGAGCTGTTCTCCTGTCGAGGCTTTGAGGGCGGCTCCTTCCGTGACTGCACCCGAGTGGCAGCTCTGGATGTGGCGCTGTGGACGCAGCTATTTTCTCTCAATCGGGAGGCTCTGAGCCGGACGGTGAAACGGCTGGAGGGCCGCCTGGCCGCCTATCGCCGAGCCATTGAGACCCAGGACAACGAGCTGTTGGCCGCCATGCTCACCCACTCGGCAGCCCGCAAAAAGCTGATGAATCTGGAACAGGCCCGAGGCGACGACGTACACCACTCGTTCTGACGGTAAGATTAGCATCTTCTGGTATTCATTGACGCAAGAGAGGTATAATGGTACACTGTGGGAGAACAATGAAAGCAAAGGAGTGCTGACGTTGGACAACGGAGTGTTTCGAAAATTGTTGTTGCTCATCACCTATGTGGTGGCGTTGGTGGTGGTGATCGTCAAGATCGACGTGGTGCTGGACTGGTGTTCCGGTGTGCTGCTGGCCTTCCGCCCCATTTTCATCGGCTTTGCCATTGCATTTATCCTCAGCCGTCCCTGCAATTTCTTTGCCCGTCTCTATACCAAGGGTCTGGGTAAGAGGGGAGAGAAGCTGGCCCGACCTTTGGCGGTGGCCACCGCCTATGTGATGCTGTTTGCCGTCATCGGTGTGCTCATCTCCCTGGTGGTGCCGGAGCTGACCCGCAGCATCCAGCGCTTTGTGGGCAATATGAACATCTATGCTGAAAACTTGCAGGAAGTGATCGATTTTATCACCCAGCGGCTGTCTCTGGAAAACCTGGCACAGCTGAATCTGTCGGATAAGATCAACGAGATTTTAGGCAAAGCGCTTAACCAGGTGTTGAACACCCTCACTGGAACGGTGCCCCATCTGATTTCGGCCACCAGCTCTCTGGTGTCGGCGGTGGTGACCACGGTGATCGCCTTTGTGTTCTCGGTGTATATGCTTTCCGGAGGTCCCAAGCTCACCGCGCAGTGCCGCCGCCTGGTGGTGGTGTACCTGCCCGAATCCATTGCCAAGCGTGTGCTGGCCGTGGTGCGTCTGACGGCAGATACCTTCACCAAATACGTCTCTGGTCAGCTCATTGAGGCTTGCATTCTGGGCAGCCTGTGTTTTGTCGGGATGGTAATCTTCCGCTTTGACTACGCACCCCTGATCTCGGTGATTATCGGTGTCTCTGCTCTGATTCCGGTGGCAGGCGCCTACATTGGGGCTGTGCTGGCGGCGCTGCTGCTGGCCATGATCAGCCCCATTAAGGCGTTCTGGTTCTTGATCTTCCTGGCTGTGCTCCAGCAGCTGGAGGGCAACCTCATCTATCCCCGGGTGGTGGGTACCTCTCTGGGCCTGCCCGGAATCTGGGTGCTGGCAGCGGTGACGGTGGGCAGCAGCCTGCTGGGCTTTATTGGCCTGGTCATCAGCGTCCCCCTCACGGCGGTGGTGTACACCATTTTGAAGTACGACCTGCGCCAGCGACTGTCGGGGAAGGAGCTTCAAGAAGTGGAAGATCCTCAGGAATCTGGAGAGGCATAATCCCGGGACAAACCCCATATACATGAACCATCCAAGGAAGAGGAGTGGTTGCATGGGATATGAGGTAGCGGCAGCGGCCCGCCATCACGTGACGATGGAGGACCGCAGAGGCCTGACGGTGTCCGGGGTGGAGGATGTGGAGCGGTTTGACGACACCAACATCGTGCTCTCCACCACCCAGGGAATGTTGGTGGTCAGTGGAGAAGGGCTTCACATCGAAAAGCTGTCCCTGGACGGCGGCGATCTGAAAGTGGAAGGGAAGATCGACGCCTTGAGCTATGAGGAGCGGACAGAGCGAAGTGTAGGAGGTTTTTTCTCCCGGCTGCTGCGATAAGGTATGGGGATCAATGTCATGACCCAGGCCCAGGTGCTCGGACAAGGTTTCTTGCTGGGCCTGGGCCTGGGTGTGTTATATGACGCCATGCGGGGCATACGCCGGAGCTGTCCGTGGCGCTGGCTGTGGTTTCTGCTGGATGTCATATTCTGGATTGGAACGGCGGTAGCTGTGTTTGTCCACGCCCTGGTTTTGGGCAACGGGGTGGTGCGCATCTACCATGGCGGGGCATTTTTACTGGGCGGCGTGGTGTACCTGACCACGGCCAGCCGCATTTTGCTCCCCATTTTTGTTCGAAGCTTTCGGTGGATTCACGGGATTGTTCGATTTTTTTTGACACCTGCCGTGTGTGCGGCTGGGGAAATAAAAAAAGGTTTGAAAAATCAAAAAAAGGACTTTCAAAAATGGTTGAAATGGTATAAAATAAACATCGTATATGACGTTGATGCACAGGCAGAAAAGGAGGCCGACCATAGTGAAAGTCAAACGAGCAGGCATTGGTACAAAACTGTTGGTGCTGGTGCTCCTGGTCGCTGGCGCCATCGGGCTGCTGTCCATGAGAAGCCAGCTGATGGCAGCTCAGGACAAAAGAGACGAGCTGGCCCAACAGGTACAGCAGCAGAAAGAGGAAAACGCCGCTCTCACCGACGACATTCAGCACAGCAGTGACCCCAATTACTTGGCGGACATTGCCAGAGCCATGTTGGGGCTGATGGAGCCGGGCGAGATCTGCTTTGTGGATACGTCCAAATAAAAACGGGGCGCAAACCCGCGTCCTGAAATCACAGGGAGAGGGAAAAGAAAAGTTTATGGGGTTTGAAGTTGGATCCATTCTGGAAGGAAAGGTGACTGGGATCACCAAGTTTGGCGCATTTGTTTCGCTGCCGGAGAATCGTTCCGGCCTCGTCCACATTTCTGAGATTGCTTACACCTATGTCAACGACATTCACGAGCATCTCAATGAGGGCCAGGCAGTAACGGTGAAGGTCATCGGCATTGACGAAAACAATCGTATCAACCTGTCGATGAAGCAAGTGCTTCCTCCTCCGGCCCGTCCGGAGCGCCGTCCCAACGCCCGGCCTGCGGGGCATCGGAGTGAGAACGGTGGGGAGCGCCGTCCCGGCCGCCGACCTGGCGTGAGCAGCTTCCAGGCAGCACCGCCTCAGCCCAAGGGGCCCGTGAGCTTTGAGGATCAGCTCAAACAGTTTATGGCTAGTTCGGACAGCAAGTTGTCTGAGCTGCATATGAATGAAAAGCGCAGCAGCCGTCGAGGCCGCCGCTGATTCCATGCTCTCATAGGGGCGGGCGCCAAAGCCCGCCCTGTTTTTTTGCATAAAAAGTGGCTTCCCCTGGAGAGGGGAAGCCCAGAGGTTTTGTTGCGCGGGAGAATGGAATGACTGCATGGGGGTTCCCATGCTGCGGTGATACCGCACAAGAGAGTATAGCAAACCCAGAGGAAAAATTCGGTCGAGAGGAGGGATGCGCCTTGATGATTCTCAACGGAGTCATCCACACCATGGAGGGCAAGACCATAGACAACGGCTATATCCGGGTGGAGAACGGGAAAATCCAGCAGGTGGGGCGTATGGAGCAGCTGCCCAACGGCGCAGAGCTGGAGAACGCTGTGGATGCCCGAGGGGGGCATATTTTGCCGGGGCTAATGGATATCCACTGCCACCTGGGGCTGTGTGGGTGCGACGGGGAGGACCTCAATGAGACCTCCCAGGTGTGTACCCCCAACATCCGGGTGCTGGACGGGGTCAACCCCATGGACCCCTATGTGAAGGAGGCCCGGGAGGCGGGGGTGACCTGCGTGATGGTGCACCCCGGCTCCACCAACCCCATTGCAGGTCAGGCGGTGCTGATGAAGACGGCGGGCCGCTTTGTGGACGAGA
>CABPXX010000051.1 GCA_902461475.1 uncultured Eubacteriales bacterium
CACCGTGCCGCCCCCAACATCATGAGGTGGGGCGGCAGCCCCATCTTCCCGTTTACCCTGTCCCAGTTTGAGGCCGAAACCCTGAAGGCCGAGGGCATCGTGGACAGCGAAGTGGTAATCCAGCATGAGGTCACCACCCCCGGCCAGGCCGTGGCCCTGGAGCTGGAGGTGCGGGACCGTGGCGTGGCCCCGGTGGCCGACGGCTCCGACCTCATCCCGGTGCACATCAAGGCCGTGGACGCCAACGGCACCGTGGTGCCCGACTTTGACGGCACCGTCCACGTCTCCGTCTCCGGCAACGGCAAGCTGGTGGGTGAGGACATTCCCCGCATCAAGGTGGAGGACCAGAAGCTGGAAAACGGCATCGGTTTCGCCTTTGTCCGGGCCTCGGATGTGGCCGGGGATGTCACCATCACTGTCACCGCTGACGGGATGGAATCCGGCGTGAAAACCGTCACCACCCAGGCCAGCACCGACAAGTTTGTCCCCGCAGGGGCAGACCCGGGCTGGGCAGACAGCGAGGCCGTGCTGGAAGATCCCGTGCTGGAGAACATCGCCGTGGACAAACCCGTACAGGCCTCCAGCCAGCAGAGCAGCAACGAGATCAAACACCTGGTGGACGACGACGAGGGCACCCGGTGGTGCGCCTCCGGCAGCGGCCTCCCCCAGTGGGTGGAGATCGACCTGGGCCAGGCCAACCCCCTGGCAGGGTTCCAGATGCTGTGGGAGAACGGCTCCTCGGTGTACCAGTACACCATTGAGGTGTCCAACGACCAGCAGCACTGGACCACTGTGGTGGACATGACCGAGAACACCGCCGTCAACTCCTCCACCGAGACCCAGATGGTGAAGACTGCGGGCCGCTTTGTCCGTCTCACCGTCACCGGCATTGACAACGGCTGGGCCTCCCTCTTTGAGCTGCGGGTCATCCCCGACCGGGACGCCGACCCGGTGAACCCCGGCGAGGAGATTCCCGACGAGATGATCGAGAAGTTTGTGGCCTCGGAGGGCTCCGTGGAGGACCGCGGCCCCGAGCTGGTGCGGGACGGCGAGACCAACATCGGCACCGGCTGGCTCAGCCCCAGCCCCAAGACCTTCCCCCAGGCCTTGGAGATGTACTTCACCCAGCCCCAGACCCTGCTGGGTAGCGCCATCTGGTGGGAGAAGGACAGCTCCAAGATCACCTATGACCTCCAAGTCCTGAAAGAGGGCGGAGACTGGGAGACCGTGATGGAAAACCTGGAGGAGACCTGGCACGACGAGGAGCCGGAGACCTTCCCCACCATCCAGGAAAATGTAATAGCCCTACGGGTGGTCCTCAAGGACAAGACCCCTGCCGAGGCCGACCTGGGCATGGCGGAATGGAAGGTGTTTGGCTACACTTACGAGGAACCTGATCCGGAACCGGAGAAGGAGTATGAGTACGCCAGTGACCTGGAGTGGACCGACGCCCACAGCGACTTTGGCTCTGTCACAAAGGACGCCGCTGCCTATGGCGGCTCCCTGGTGCTGAACTCTGCCGAGGGACGCCAGACCTTTGACAAGGGCCTGGGCGCCGACACCAACTCCTATATCCTCTACAACGTGGAGGGCAAGCGTTTCTACAAGTTTGAGTCCTACATCGGCATCAACGCCAACGCCTCCAAGCAGGGCGGCGAGGCCATCTTCCGCATCTATGTGGACGGTGAGATGGTCTATGAGAGCCCCGTGATGATGCGGGACGACAACTGTGAGTTTGTCAGCGTGGAGCTGCCGGAGACCGCCAAACAGGTGAAGCTGGAGGCGGTGTGGAGCGGCAACACGGAAAACCCCGAGGCCCGGTACAACACCCATGTGGACTGGGCAGACGCCAAGTTCTTCATCACTCCCTCTCAGCCCCAGCCTGAGGCGGACAAGACTCTGCTGCAAAAGACCTATGACTACACCGTGACCCCCTCCACTGACGGCGTCACCGACGCCGCCAAGCAGGCCTTTGAGACGGCTCTGGAGAGTGCCAAGGCCGTGCTGGCCGACGACAAAGCCACCCAGGAAGAGGTCAACGCCGCCTGGGACGCCCTGCTGGAGGGCATCTGGGGTCTGGGCCTCACCCAGGGTGACAAGACCATGCTGGAACAGCTCATCGCCAAGGCTGAGGACATGACCGCCAACGCCGACAAGTATGTCCAGGACCACTGGCAGGAGCTGGTGGACACTCTGGCCAAGGCCAAGGAAGTCATGGACGATGGCAACGCCATGGAGGAGGACGTACAGCCCGCCGCCCAGGCCCTGCTGGACGCCATTCTGGCCCAGCGGTTTAAGGCGGACAAGTCCATCCTGGAAGACCTCCTGAACAAGGCTGAGAACCTCAACCTGGAGGGCTACACCGCCGAGAGCGTGGCCGTGTTCCGCTCCGCTCTGGCCGAGGCTCAGGCTGTGCTGGCGGACGAACCCCTCAGCGAGGACGACCAGAAGACCGTGGACGCCGCCGTGGCGAAGCTCACCCGTGCCATGGACGGTCTCACTGCCCAGGGCGAGGCCCAGCCCAGCGACCAGCCGGAGACCACCGACCAACCCGAGGCTTCCCAGAAGCCCGAAGCCACCCAGAAGCCGGAGAATGTGCCCCAGACCGGTGACCACAGCCAGACCGCTGTGTGGGTGACCCTGCTGAGCCTGTGTGCCTTGGGTGTGATGGCTCTCACCGCCATCCAGGCCCGCCTCAAGGTAAAGTAAGGAAACGCACTTGTCTGGAAGACAGGGGCAGCCCATGCTGCCCCTGTCTTTTTTCTAAAATTTCATCGCCCCATTCTCCCGCCTATCAGTTGTATGTATTGTACATATTTTACCCATCATATTTCATCCATTTTGTCAATTGTAAAGAGATTTTCCCCTGTGGGATAATATGGTTCAAGCCCTCCTCCCCTGGAAATTAGATAAATTTTTCACTCAATATATTCCGTGGGATATTCTGATGCAGAAAGGTGGTGTTCCTGTCGTTTTCCCCCATGTCATCCCATGCCCACAGCCCCGGCAGGAATACGTCCTGCGGGGCTGTATCTGCGGCTGAGGCCGCAAAAACATCCCAACGTATCCATAAGGAGGAACCAGATCATGCAAAAAAGAGACTTCTCGCTCTGCTGACCGCGGTGTGTCTGGCCGTCCCCACCGGCATTATGTCCGGCCAGACAGCCCCAGCCAGCCACGGTGATGCCACCGTCATCAACGTCACCGACTACGGCGCAGACCCCAGCGGCGTCACCGACAGCACCCCCGGCATTCGGGCTGCCATTGAGGCAGCCAAGGAGGTGGACGGCCCTGTGGTGCTCAACTTCCCCACCGGGCGCTACGACATCTGCCCCGACCAGGCAGAGCAGCGGGAGCTGTACATCTCCAACACCGTGGGCACCGATCAGTCCCACAAGGACAAGAACATCGGCATCCTCATCGAGGATATGTCCGACGTCACCGTGGAGGGCAACGACTCCCTGTTTATGTTCCACGGCAAGATGACCACCTTTGCCACCATCGACAGCGAAAACGTCACCTTCCAGAATTTCGAGGTGGATTTCCAGGTCCCCACCGTCATTGACATGACCGTGGAGAAAAAGGAGGGCAACACCGTCACCTACTACATCCCCGAGTGCTACAACTATCAGGTGGACGGGACCTCCATCCGCTGGACCATCGACGTCAGTCCCTACACCGGCCAGCCCTACTGGACCACCACCAACAGCATGAATTACACCCAAATTTACGACACCAAAAACGGGAACACCTGGCGCGCCGGCAACCCCATCTTCTCCAACGTCTCCACCACGGAAGATCTGGGCAATCACCGGGTACAGGTCACCTATCCCAATGCCGACTCCATCCAGGAGGGCTATTGCTACCAGTGCGCACCACCGTCCGGGACCACGCCGGGACCTTCTTCTGGCAGAGCAAGGACGTGACCCTCAACCATCTGGATGTGCGCTTCCTCCACGGCTTCGGCATGGTGGGTCAGTTCACGGAAAACGTGACCCTCAACGACGTGGACTTTGAGACCGACCCCGCCTCGGGCCGCACCACCGCCGGATACGCCGACTTCATCCAGATGTCCGGCTGTAAGGGGCTCATTGAGATCTCGGATTGCACCTTCTCCAACCCCCATGACGACCCCATCAACATCCACGGCACCTTCCTCCAGGTGGTGACATCAGCGAGGACCGCACCCAGGTCACCGTGCAGTACATGCACAACGAGACCGCCGGATCCCCCAACTACTATGTGGGCGATCAGGTGGAATTCGCCACCCGTGGCAACATGGTGCCCGTGTCTGAAAACGGGGAAGTGGCCGTGCGCAACGTGGTGGCGGTGGATGGTCCCGATGGCCGGGGCGGGAAAGGTAGCCTCAATGACCTAACCAAAATCGTCCTCACCTTGGACGAGCCCATCCCCCAGGAGATCACCCCCAACGCCACCCACGTGGTGGAGAACGTCACCTACACCCCCAACGTGAAGATTCACGACAACGTGTTCAAAGAGACCCCCACCCGTGGCATTCTCTGCACCACCCGGGGCAAGGTGGAGATCACCGACAACCTCTTTGACCGCATGGGCATGGCCTCCATCTACATCTCCAACGACGCCCAGGGCTGGTACGAGTCCACCCATCTGGAGGTGTCTACCTCCGCCGGAGAGCTGGGCTCCCGCCTCTACCAGCTCAACGGCTGCAAGAACGTCCTGGTACAGGACAACTTCTATGACGGCGGCCTTAACCCCGGCATGACCCTGTATAACACCGACGAGGACCAGGTGACCATCCAGTCCGACGACGCCGTGACCAACCAGGACAACCGTCTGGACAAGGACGGCACCCTGGTCTACCTCTCCTCCAACGAGGATGTGGTCACCGTCTCCGCCGAGGGCGTGGTGCGGGCCGTGGGCAACGGCACCGCCTCCGCCGTGGTGGGTGGCCGCGCCTTTACCTCCGCCCCGGTGGAGTTCCAGGTGGGCGGCCAGGCACAGCCCCAGGCCACCGCCATTTCCATCACCACCCAGCAGGACACCCTCACCCAGGAACAGATGACCTACACCGCCCAGGTCACCGGTGAGGAGGGCGCCGATACCTCCGTCACCTGGAGCGTGGTGGACCCCGTCACCGGAGAGGCCACCCAGCGGGCTGAGATGGATGCCGCCACCGGAGTGCTCACCGCCAAATCCAGCGGCGCTGTGGAAGTCATCGCCAAAACCGCCAACGGCCTGGAGGCTCGTGCCCTGCTGTCCATTCAGCTGGACGAGGAGTGCCTGGCCGACGGCATCACCATTGAGAACGAGGACGCCTCCCTGTGGCACGTGGCGGGTAAGGACCAGATTTACGCCAAGGCCGCCGTGGGCGGCACCTTCCAGCAGCAGGTGCCCGCCAACTGGTTTAAGATCCCGGTGGACTCCGACACCACCGAAGTCACCCTGAACATCCAGGACAAGACCCGCAGCTCCTGGGAGGACGTGGGCCTGTACCTGGGCACGGACGCCGACACTACGTGGCCATCCAGCGCAAGCACCGAGGCGGCAGCATGGAGCAGATGGGCATGGTCAGCGAGTCCAACCAAAAGGGCTCTGAGCGGCTGGCCGCTGTAGACCAGCAGAACGAGGAAACCATGCACTTCCGTCTGCTGCGGGACGGCAACTCTGTCACCGCCTTCTACAGCCTGGACGGCACGGAGTGGACCCAGTTTGGTGACGCCATGACCAACGACACCTTCCTCCCCGACGCCGACGCCCCCCTCTATGTGGCCTTCGGCGGGATGCGGGACAACGGAGCCGACGGCAACACCGCATACACCTTCTCCCAGCTGACGGTGGACGGCGTTCCCGTCTCCCTCACCCAGACCTCCACCGCACAGCTGCCCACCGCCCAGCAGGTCCAGGTGGCCTATTCCGACACCTACAACACCCTCACCGCCTCCTACACCCTCAGTGAGGGCGCCACCGCTCTGGTGAAGTGGGCCGTCTCCGATACCCAGGACGGCACCTACTCTCTCCTTCCCGGCCAGCAGGGCGACGTGTGCATGGCCACGGGGGAACTGAAGGGCAAATTTGCCAAGGCCATTGTGGTGCCCGTCACCTCCAGCGGCATCACAGGCACCCCGGTGTATTCCCAGGCTGTGGAAATCACAGGCGACGGCATTCAGGGCCTCACTGCCCCCCCGCCAACGCCTTCCTGGCCACCGCCGACCTCCAGGGCCTGAGCCAGGGCTTCGCCTTTGACCCCTCCACCCTCACCTACTTCACCACCGCTGGACAGGATGAGGCGGTGCTCCACACCGCCTTCGCCGCCCAGGACCCCAACGCCACCGTGGCCGTCCGTTTCAACAGCACCCAGGTGGACAACCAGGGCGATCTGACCCTGACCTGCGGGCGCAACGTGGTGGAGAACGGCCGGGTAGCACTCCAGCCGGGCATCAATCCCCTGTACAGCCTGGTCTCTCCCCAGACCAGCGCTCAGCCCACCCGCTATGTTGTCAACCTGAACGTCCCCGACCCCAGCAATTCCGCCCCGTCCCAGGTGATCTTTGGGGACAATGTGCGCCTGTCTCAGAACTTTGACCCCCAGACCACTCAGTACACCGGCATTGTGACCTCGGGCAAAACCGCCCTCACCGTCACCGCCCAGGAGGCGGACGCCACCGTGAAGGTGTCGGTCAACGGCATGGACTGCTCCGACGTCACCTCCATCACCCTCCACGAGGGCACCAACGAGATCGTCATCACCGTCACCTCCCCCGATGGAGCCAACCAGACCACCTACACCTTCCAGCTGGAGGGCAAGAGCGTCCTCTACCTCTCCGACCTGGATTGGGAGGCCAACTCCACCTGCGGATGGGGTTCCCTGACCAAGGACCAGACCTATGACGGCAACCCCATCTCCCTGCTGGAAGAGGACGGCACGGTCCGTACCTTCCAAAAGGGTATCTGGAGTCACGCCGACGCCAACATCTATTACGATCTGGGGGGCAAGGGCTACCAGCAGTTCGAGACCTATGTGGGCGTAGATGCCACCCAGAAGGACAGCCCTGCCGCCGTCACCTTCAAGGTGTTCATTGACGGCCAGGAAGTGGCCTCCACCCAGAAGATGCGGGGCACCGATGCCATGGAATACATCAAGGTGGACATTCCCCAGGACGCCAAGACCCTGCACCTCCAGGTGCTGAAGGGCGAGGTGGATCATAACGACCACGCCGACTGGGCGGACGCCAAGTTCATCTCCACCTTTGAGACCGCCGAAGCTCCCGACACCACCTTGCTGCAAAAGATCTACGACTACGCCCAGGCCCAGGACACCAGCGACCTCATTGACTCCGTAGTCAAGCTGTACGAGAACGCCATGAACCAGGCCCGCGCCATTCTGGACCACCCTGAGAACGCCACCCAGGAGATGGTGGAGAAGGCCTGCGACGACCTCTTGAACGCCATCCACCTGCTGGACTTCAAGAAGGGCGACAAGACCATGCTGGAGCTGGTCATCACCCGTACCAACGAGATGATGGACCACGCCGACCAGTACGTGGAGACCAACTGGCAGCAGCTGGTGGACGCTCTGGAGGCAGCCAACCAGGTCAAGCTGGACGGCGAGGCCATGCAGGGCGAGGTGGACGAGGCCACCGAGGCCCTTCTGAACGCCATTTTGGCTCAGCGCTATCAGGCGGACAAGTCCATCCTGGAAGACCTCATCTCTAAGGCTGAGAGCATGGACCTCTCCGGCTACACCGCCGAGAGCGTAGCCACCTTCCGCTCCGCTC
>CABPXX010000052.1 GCA_902461475.1 uncultured Eubacteriales bacterium
CACACAGCAGCTTGACCAAGGTGGTCTTACCCGCTCCATTCAGGCCCACAATGGCCACCTTTTCCCCGGGATGAAGAGTAAAAGACAGGTCCGTGATGGTGTCCTTCTCGGCCCCGGGATAGCGGTAGGACACATGGTCCAGCAGAATCTCGCACTCCTTCAAACCTTGGGGCAGCGGCGCTCCCTCCTCAAATGCAAAGGGCTCTGGCCACTCCAAAAACTCCCGCAGATTGGACAATTCCAGGCTCTGGCGGTGGAGGGTGGAAACCTGCTCCATGATGCCCTTCACCCACTGGGTAAAGCCGCTGATAGCGGCAAAGTACAGCAGGAACTGGGAGGCGGGCAATCCCTGGGTCAGGGTCAGCCAGATCAGGTAGGCGTAGGCGCCGCCGTTGCGCAGCAGGGTGAGAAGGGCATCCACCACATGCACCCCAAAATACACCCGCTCCCGTCGGGTCAAAAAGGCCTGGTAGGCGCGCATGGCACTTCCCCACACCTCGTCCAGCCAGGGTCGCAAGCCGAATATCCGAATATCCTGGGCATATTCCCGCTTGGTTGCCACATCTTTGGCATAATAAATGGTTTTCAGGCTGGCCGCCCGCTCCTCCCGGTGGCGATAGCCCCAGCCCTCCAAGTGCTGGCTGACCATAAATCCCACTGCTGTGGTGAGCACCACCAGAGTCACCATCCAGCCGTTGAGACCTGAGAGCAACAGCAGATACACCGCAAACCCCAACACGTTGGTCAAAATATCCATCCAGGTGGTCCAGATCGCCTCGGCTGCATCCACATTTCCGTCGCAGGTACGGTATGCCAAATTCTCATACTCTCGAAATTTTGTGTCTAATAGATTTGCATAGGAGGTTCCGGTTATTTTCCGTGAAATCCGTGCTGACATCTCCGTGCGCACCTCAATGCGGCCAAACAGGGCATTGGTATTCAAGTAGCTCTTTCCCCCCCACATCAGCAACAGCGCCAGGGTAAACACCCCGATGGTGGCCAGCAGCTGAGGAAGGGGCACATGCCCCTCCACCTGGCCCAGCACCACAGGGACAAAGAGCATTTCCACCACCGTAGCCCCGGCGGTGGCCACCGCCAGCAGCAGGCAAATGAGCAGCACCGAGGGGCAGTTGTCCCACGCCGCTTTGACAAAGTAGGCGGTATTCTGCCACATGTTATATGTGGGCTTTTTCTTCTTCTCCTTCATGTTCTCACCTCACTGGTACCCTATCACAAAAATTCGCCCCCGGAGTGATCCGGGGACGAATGGCAAATCTGGGGTGCTGAATTGCACCTCACAGCTGTGGAATTAAAATCTCAGTGGTAAAGGCCCCCGCCTCGCTGTTTCGGCTGAGGTAGCCGTCCAGGCGCTCCACAATGTCATCCATGCGCACCAATCCAAAGCCGTGGCCCTCCCCCTTGGTGGTGCGGAAGCCCTTGCCCACCTTGGAAAGCTTGCCCGTGGCAGTGAAGTTGGTGAAGGAGATGTAGAGCTGGGTGCCCTTCATGTCCATATACACCCGGATGAGCCGCTCCTGGGGGGGCAAGGCCAGGCTGGCCTCCATGGCGTTGTCAAAGAGGTTGCCCAGGATGACGCACAGGTCCAGCTCGGACATGGTGAGCTTCACCGGGATGTGGGCGTCCACATGCACCGGGATGTCCCGTGCCTTGGCCAAAGAGATTTTACTGTTCAAAATGGCATCTGCCATGGCGTTGCCCGTCTTCACCACCGTGTCCACGGTGTTCAAATCCGTGTCCAGCAGGTCCAGATAGGACCGGATGGCCTCCAAATCCCCCTGGGCGGCGTAGGCCTTCATGGTCTGGATGTGGTTGCGGTAGTCGTGCCGCCAGCCCCGCATCTGCCGGTACATGTTCTCCACCTCTTGGTAGTGGGTGTCCAGCAGTTCCCGCTGGTAGTTCTCCAGCTTCTCATTCACCCGTTTGGATAGAAAACCCATGGCGACCTCCTCAACTGTGGGCGATGATGGCCCGGTTCAGCCCCTCATAGGCGCCCCGGGGCAAGGGCAGCACGATGCCGTCGGAGAGTACCACCTGGGTTTTGGTCACCCGGCGCACCACCTCCAGATTCACCACCATGGAGCGGCCCAGGCGGTGGAACCGCCCGTCCAGGGCCTCCTCCAGGCGGCTGAGGGTGGACTTGGTGGTATAGTCTCCCTTGGCGTGTACCGTCACATAGTTGCGGCACACCTCCAGGTAGCGAATCTCCCCCAGGGGAATGCGCACCATCTCGCCCCCCTGCTCCAGGGTCAGCGCATGTTCCCGGCGGCGTACCTTGTCCACCGCCCGGTCCAGCACCGCCCGCAGCTTGTCCCCATTCACGGGTTTGAGCAGGTAGTGGAGGGCCGCCACCTCATACCCTTCCGCGATATAGTCGGAGTACCCGGTGATAAAGACGATCTGGACGTCCTGATTGTCCCGGCGAATCTCCTTGGCCATGGTCACTCCATCCAACTGGCCCATCTCAATGTCCAAGAGGAGGAGGTCGAACCGCTTTTCCTCGGCGTAGCGGAACAAAAAACTCTCTGCCGATGGAAACCGCTCCACATGGAGGGCAAGGTCCCGCTCCTGGGCCCAGGCAGACAGAAAGGTCTCCACATAGGCGGCGTCGGTCTGGCTGTCGTCACAGATGCCCACCCGCAGTTCCATGTTCCATTCCCTCCTCTGGTTTTCTTACTGGTTCTTCTCCGTGTTGCGGAAGGCAAAGAACCGCTGCCCGGCGTAGTTGAGCACCACGAACAGGCCTGCGCCCACCAGCATGGTCAGGTTGCCCTGCATCTGCTGGCTCAGCGGCATACCGGACAGAACCACTGCCACCGCAGGCTTGGCAATGCCATAGGCCAGCACCCAGCACACAGCAATGCTCAGCACAAATCGGCCCACCACCTTCCAGCCTCGCTCTGCATTGCGGAAGGTGCTCAACACGCTGCCCACAATGTAGTTGGCGGCCGAGGACAGCCAGTAGCCCAGGTCTCCCCAGGTGTGCAGCCCGGCCAGGTTGTACAGGGCGAACATCACCCCAAACCCCACCGCCGTATTGAGAACGCCCACCATCAAAAAGCGGACAAAGGTCCCTTCAAACAATTTCTTCACAAAATACGCTCCTTTGGTGCAAAAAAAGGGCAAGCACCGGGCTTGCCCCTTTTCTGTCGTGATTGAGATTAGTCCAGAGTGGCCTTGACCGCCTTGGCCAGCTCACCCAGAGCGGCGCGGCTGGTATCGTCCAGAGCGGAACGGATGGTGACCACCTGGTCCATCACGGTGATGTTCTTCAACTGGTCCAGAGCGGCCCGCATCTCCTTGGCGGCCAGAGGAGCCCAAGTGCCGTTCTCCACCAGAGCCACGGTGCGGTTCTGGAAGGCCTTGGTCTTCAGGCGATAGAGGAAGGTCGCCATGGGAGTGAAGACAAAGTTATCGTAGGTGGAGGCAGCCAGCACCAGGTTGGTGTACTGGAAGGCCTTGGCCACAGCCTTGGCCCAATCCTCACGGGTCAGGTCGATGGCTTCCACCTTCACGCCTTCGGCCTTGAGCATCTCTACCAGCTCCAGAGCGGCCTTGGCGGTGTTGCCGTGGATGGAGGCATAAGCCACCAGCACGCCCTTCTCCTCAGGCTGATAGGTGCTCCACTGGGTGTACTTCTCCAGGGCCAGGCCGATGGCATCTCCGGTGAGCACAGGACCGTGGAGGGGAGCCACCACGGCGATGTCCAGGCCGGCGGCCTTCTTCAGCAGGGCCTGCACCTGGGGGCCAAACTTGCCCACGATGTTCAGATAGTAGCGGCGGGCCTCTTCCACCCACTCGGTCTCGGGGTTTCCATCGCCAAAGCGTCCGAATCCGTCGGCGGAGAACAGCACCTTCTCCTTGGCCTCATAGGACACCATGGCCTCAGGCCAGTGCACCATGGGTGCCATAACGAAGGTGAGGCTGTGCTCGCCCAGCTCCACCACGTCGCCCTCCTTGACCACCACAGCCCGGTCGGTGTAATCCACACCAGTGAACTGCTTGAGCATGGGGAAGGTCTTGGCGTTGCCAATGAGCTTCATCTGGGGATAACGCTGAGCCACTTGGGCCACACTACCAGCGTGGTCGGGCTCCATGTGATGTACCACCAGGTAGTCGGGCTGACGATCGCCCAGCACCTCGTCCAGGTTGGCCAGCCACTCCTGGGTCTTGCGGGGGTCCACGGTGTCCAGAATGGCCACCTTCTCGTCCACGATCACATAGGAGTTGTAGGTAACGCCCTGGGGCACTACATACTGGCTTTCAAACAGGTCAATGTCGGGATCATAGCAGCCGACCCGATAAATAGATGTCGAATTGAGCAGTTGATTCACAGTGATCACACCTCTCTTTATATATCCCCACTATTTTACTATGAGTTGATACCACCGTCAAGGAACTTTTTCTACAATTTCACTTGATACGATTATTCCCAATTTGTAAATCCTTCCTTTGCCCTCCCCTTCTTTCCTTGACTTTACAGATTGGGTCTGCTAGAATTTAATTGCAAAAATGATATTAGGGGTTTTTGTTTATGAGTTTTAAAATTATTGTCGATAGCTGCTGCGACCTCAGCCCCGAATTGCTCCGGTCCGGCATTTTCCATAGTGTTCCCCTGACCATATATGTGGGTGAGAACGAGTTCCGGGATGATGACACCTTGGTACCTCAGACCCTGGTGGATGCCATGGCCATGTGCCAGGAGGCCTCCCACACCGCCTGTCCCTCTCCGGCGGACTATCTGGACGCCTTTGAGGCGGTAGATGGAGACATTTATGTGGTCACCCTCTCCGCTCTGCTCTCTGGCTCCCACAACAGCGCGTGGCAGGCCGCCCAGATGTTTGTGGAGGAGCACCCCGAGCGCAACATCCGGGTGTTTAACTCCTGCTCTGCCTCCTCTGGAGAAACCCTCATCGCTCTGAAAATCTCCGAGTTGGCCTCTTCTGGTATGCCCTTTGCCCAAGTGGTGGCCCAGGTGGAAAAATATATCACCGAGATGAACACCCTGTTCGTGCTGGAAAACCTGGACATGCTGCGCAAGGCCGGACGTTTGACCCGGGTGCAGTCTCTGGTCACCGGGGCACTGCGAGTGAAACTGGTGATGGGCTCCACCCCTCAGGGCGAGATCAAGAAGCACACCCAGGCCCTGTCCATCAAGCAGGCGCTGAACAAGCTGGTGGACATCGTGGCTGCCGACGAGAACCACAAGGGCAAGTTGCTGTGTATTGCCCATTGTCTGTGCCGGGAGCGGGCTGAATATCTGCGCATGATGATTCTCAAGACCTGCGAGGTCTCCGATGTGCTCATCACAGAGACCCGGGGCATCAGCTCCTTCTACGCCAACAACGGCGGCGTGGTGGTGGCCTACTAATCTCCAGAAGAGAAAGGAGCGTTTCCCATGGATCAGCCGTCCAAGCGCGATCAGCGGCGCGCCCTGTTCTTCCGCCGCTGGCTGTACTGGGTGCTCATTACCACCCTGGTGCTGTGTGTCATTGGGTTGGGGGTCAATGTGGCGGAGTGGTTGGGCATTCTGTGACAGAATACCACCTTTCACTTCCTATCCTGTAAATAAAAACATCCCTGTGACTTGGATGTCACAGGGATTCTTTTTTGAAGTGTAAAGAGAAAATAGAAATCCCGAACGCGTTTGCGTTCGGGATTTCTGGCGCGGAAGGAGGGATTTGAACCCTCGCGCGGCTTTGGACCGCCTACTCCCTTAGCAGGGGAGCCCCTTCGGCCTCTTGGGTACTTCCGCAGACCGAATAAAAAGAAAATATAAAATTGGCGGAGAGGGTGGGATTCGAACCCACGGCCCTTTCGAGTCACTAGTTTTCAAGACTAGCTCCTTAAACCACTCGGACACCTCTCCATGACGGAGCTTGCAGCCCAAATGCAAGAGCTATCTTACCATAGGGTTCCCATTCTGTCAAGACATTTTTCACAATTTCTTCCCCCTCTTTTTCCCCATCCTTTGTTCCTTGACAAACACGCTTTGTTCCGCTAAAATATCACCAAGTAAAAGGCGACGATGGGAAGAAGACACAGTCGAGGTCCTTCAGAGAGCCGATGGGTGGTGCAAATCGGTGGATGTCCCTGTGTGTATACTGGACCCGGAGCTGCCGTCCTGAACCTCCATGCAGTAAGGGCGGACGGGTGATCCCGTTACAGGTCGAGGCCTTGTTGGAGGCCGTGAGCGCCCACGGGTGACCGTGGACGGAATTAGGGTGGTACCGCGTAATTTTACGCCCCTGACATTTTGCGTCGGGGGCTTTTTTCATACCCCGAAGCTGTCCAAAGGAGGAACTTCCCCATGAATTTGAAACCAGGCTTTCAGAAGTATATCCCCTTCCAGCCCCAGCCCATCACCAACCGTACCTGGCCAGACAAGGTGCTGACCCAGCCTCCTGTCTGGTGTTCGGTGGACCTGCGGGACGGAAACCAGGCCCTCATTGACCCTATGAACCTCCAGGAGAAGCTGGAATACTTCCACACCCTGCTGGACATCGGCGTCAAAGAGATTGAGATCGGCTTTCCCTCCGCCTCCGAGACCGAGTACGAGATCTGTCGGGAGCTCATTGAGGGCGGCCACATCCCCGACGACGTCACCATTCAGGTACTGGTGCAGGCCCGGGAACACCTCATCCGCCGCACCTTTGAGGCCATCCGCGGGGCCAAGAACGTGATTCTCCACTTCTATAACTCCACCTCCACCTTACAGCGCAAGGTGGTGTTCGGCATGGACTGCGACGGCATCACCAAGATTGCCACCGATGCCGCCGACCTCATCTATGAAATGGCTCAGCCCGTCATTGAGGGGGGCACCAACCTGCGCTTTGAGTACTCCCCCGAGTCCTTCATGGGCACCGAGATGGACTACGCCGTGGAAATCTGCGCCGCCGTGCTGGACCACCTCCACGCCACCGCGGAGAACCCCGTCATTTTGAATCTGCCCACCACGGTGGAAAACTGCATGCCCAACCAGTTTGCCGACATGCTGGAGTACTTCATCCGCAACCTGCCCGGCCGGGAGCGGGCCATCATCTCCCTCCACCCCCACAACGACCGTGGCACTGGCGTAGCCACCACCGAGCTGGGCCTGCTGGCCGGAGCCGACCGCGTGGAGGCCACCCTCTTCGGCAACGGCGAGCGCACCGGCAACGTGGACATGGTCACCCTGGCCATGAACATGTGGACCCAGGGTATTGACCCCAAGCTGGACTTCCACAACATCAACAAAATCCGGGACATGTACGAGCGGTGCACCAAGATGAAGATCGGGGAGCGCCAGCCCTACGTGGGCGAGCTGGTGTTCACCGCCTTCTCCGGCAGCCACCAGGACGCCATCAACAAGGGCTTCCACTACATGCAGGACAGCGGCACCGACATGTGGGAGGTGCCCTATCTGCCCATCGACCCCGCCGATGTGGGACGGGAGTACGAACCCATCATCCGCATCAATTCCCAGTCCGGCAAGGGCGGCGCCGCCTTTGTCATGCAGCAGAACTTCGGCTACGACCTGCCCAAGGCCATGCACGCCGAGTTCGGCGCCGTGGTGCAAAAGGAGTCCGACCGGGTGGGCAAAGAGCTCAAGCCCGAGCAGATTTTCCAGCTCTTCGACCAGGAGTATCTGTCCGTGCCCAAGACCTATCAGCTGGAGCGCCACAGCTTCCAAGAGGACGCCCGCCACGGGGATGCCAGCCAGGTAGAATTTGTGGGCGAGGTGAGCTACAAGG
>CABPXX010000053.1 GCA_902461475.1 uncultured Eubacteriales bacterium
CGGTGTTGTGCCGGCCCCTGGCCCGGTGGGCCCAGCCGCTGGGCGGTGCGCTGCAAGGGGATGGTAAGCCGCTGTCCCACCAGAGCTATCCGCCCCTCTCCCGGGGGAATGCCCAGCTCAGACAGGGCCCCCAAGGCCAACTGGTCCGCCTGGGCCTGGTACAGGGTCTCCACCTCAATTCCAGCAAAGCCCGCCTCCTGGAGGCTCCAGGGGCAGTTTTCCGGCCAGATCACCTGGCGCACCCCCACCTGGTGCAGGGCACGCACTGCCCGCCGCATCCGCCGCCGTTTCCGCCACATCCCCATGGAGGGTGGGGCGCACACCGTCACGGTCAACACAGGCAGCATCCCGTAATAGTGCAGGTCACTGCTCCCCCGCCCCTTCTCTTCCCTCCAGATCAGCCGACCCACCGCCGCCACATCCGCCACCTACTTTCAAAACCCGGAACTGCACCATTGATTTCACCCTGGATTGATGATAGAATACAGGGGTATTCCAAGAACCATACTTATGACGATGGAGGACTCTCAATGTCTATTAAAATCACCGCTGACAGCACCTGCGATCTGCCCCAGGCCCTGTTGGAGAAATACCAGATCACCATTGTGCCCCTCTACGTGAATCTGGACGGGGTGGTGCATCGGGACGGCGTGGACATCGTCCCCGAGCAGATTTTCGACCATGTGGCCGCCGGAGGCAACCTGCCCACCACCAACATCGCCGATTACACCGAGATCTTCGCCCCTCTGTCCGCCCAGTATGACGCAGTCATCCACATCAACATCAGCCAGGACTTCTCCTCCTGCCACCAGAATGCGGTTCTGGCCGCTGGGGAGTTTGAAAACGTGTTTGTGGTGGACTCCCGCAACCTCTCCTGTGGCCACGGCTTTGTGGTACTTGAGGCCGCTCTGGCCGCCGCTCGGGGAGAAAAGGTGGAGGACATTCTGCCCTATCTGGAGCGCTTGACCGCTCGGGTGGACACCACCTTCGTGGTGGACAAGCTGGACTACCTGGCCAAGGGCGGCCGCTGCTCCGCCGTGGCGGCGCTGGGCGCCAACCTGCTCAAGCTCAAGCCCTGCATCCAGGTCTCGGACGGCAAGATGGGCGTGGCCAAGAAGTACCGGGGCAACTGGGACAAGGTGCTGCTGGACTACGTGAAAGAGCGGGTGTCCGCCCCCACGGGCATCAACCGGGACCGCATCTTCCTGGTATATACCCGGTGTGACCAGGGGGTGGTGGAGTCGGTCCGGGCCGCCCTGGTGGGCTACGGCTTCCAGGACATTTACGAGGCCACCGCTGGATGCACCATCTCCAGCCACTGTGGCCCCAACACCTTGGGCATCATCTTCCTGCGCAACGAATAAGCATAAAAAAGGACCATCCACGGAGTTGTCAGTGGATGGTCCTTTTTTATTTCAGCAACAAGTCAATGGCAGCTTGCAGCTGGTTGTCAGTGCCGCTGTCGTCCAGAGACAGCTCCACATCCGGCTGAATGCCCTCCCCGATGAGGGAGTGACCGCCGCCGGTACAGTAGGCGGACACAGACAGGCCCAAGCCGCCCCCGTTCACCAGGGGGAAGGTGAGCTGGGCGTAGCCCTTACCGGAGGTCACCTCGCCCACAATGGGGGCCTGGACGCTCTCCCGCAGCTGGGCGGCGAACAGCTCGGCGGCAGAGTAGCTGTTGGCATCCACCCTCACCACCATGGGCAGGTCCACACAGGAGGCGTCGGACTCATACACCGTCTCCTTGCCCCACCGGGGCCGCTCGGTAAAGATAGGTCCTTCCGGAAGCAGGTAGTCCAGAGCGGCAATGAGCTCGGCCACGTAGCCGCCGGGATTGCTGCGCACGTCCAGCACCAGGCTGGTGGCTCCCTGGTCCATGAGGCTCTGCACCTCTCGGCTCAGGGAAGAGGCCGCCCCGGAGTAGAAGTTGTCCAGGCGCACATAACCCACGCCGTTATCCAGCAGCTTGCTGCTCACCGAGTCGCTTTTCAGGGTCTGGCGGGTACAGGTCACCGTGCGGGTGGTCCCGTCCTCTCCCAACAGGGTCAGCTCCACCTGGGTGCCCTCTTCCCCCGCAATCATATCCGTGGCCTCATAGCGGGCATCTCCAGCCACTGACGTGCCATCCACATGGGTGATGACATCCCCAGCCTTGACCCCAGCCTGCTGAGCGGGGCCCTCCTCGGTGACCTCCTGCACCAGCAGGCCATCCTCCCGGTCATAGCTGACGGTGACACCGATGCCCACATAATTGTTGGCCCGGCTCTGCAAGGTGTTCTGATAGCTCTCCGGGTCCAGGTAGTAGGACCAACGGTCTCCCAGCCCTTCCACCATGCCGTCCAGAGCACTGTCCACCGCCTTGGACAGGTCTGCATCCGTCTCCACAAAAGAGAACTTGGCCAGCAGATACCCCTGCATCAGGGCAATACCATCCTTACCAAACACCACCACAGCAGCGGGAGGATGCCAAACCCCCCCCACAGCAGCGCCTGCCACGGCTCCCAGTGTCAACACCAGAGTCAGTACCACCGCTATGACGATCTTCGCCCAACCGGGAAACCGGCGGCGCTTTTTTTGTTGTTCCTCCATGTGATAACCTCCTTGGCCTATGCTTATGCGGGACCATACACCCACATTTCAAAAAAGAACCAGGGGGTGCAGAACCAGTCTGCACCCCCTCAGAGAAATCATACTTTACAGCCCACTGAAGCTCAGGTTGGGATAGAGATCCAGGGCGCTGGCGCGCTGGCCGTTGATACGCAGCTCAAAGTGCAGGTGGTTACCGGTGGAGCTGCCAGTGGTGCCCACGTAACCAATCACCTGACCGGCGGACACAGACTCACCCACACTGACGCTGGGTGTGCTCTGCATATGAGCGTACAGAGTGGCATAGCCATCTCCATGGTACACGATGCAGTAGTTACCGTAACTGCTGCCAGCACTCTCAGGCACCACAGTGGTCACCACACCGTCCTTGGCACACTGGATGGGAGTACCGCCGGGAGCGGGAACATCAGTGCCGGTGTGGGTCTCCCACACACCAGTGATGGGATGATAACGACCGCCGAACACAGAGGAGATGTAATAGTAGCCGGGCAAAGGCCAATACCAGTTACCAGAGGGGTCCACCACGGGGGTGCTGCTGCCGCCACCGGAGTTGCCTCCACCACCAGTACTGCTACCGCCACCAGTGTTGCCACCATTGCTAGGAGGCTCGGGCGTGGGGGTGGGCTTCTTGGCCTCTTCCAGCTGCTTCTGATACTTCTCCTCAGCCTCAGCCAAATCTGCCTCGATCTGCTTCTGTTCAGCCTCCAGTTGAGCTTCCTCGCTGTCGTAGCTCTTCTCGTCCTCCAGCAACTGCTGATAGTACTCGTCTGCCTCTTCCTTCTGGTTGTTCAAATCCGCCTGGGCGGTCTCCAACTGCTTCTGCGTGGCAGCTTGGTCGTCTCTGGCGCTCTGAAGGTCATCCCGGGCCTGGGCCAGATCTGCCTGGGTCTGCTCCAGCTGGGTGATGATCTTATCGTTGTAGTTCATGATGTCAGTGACCAGCATCATGTAGTCCAGCAGCTCCGAGAAGCTGGAGGCCTGGAAAATGATAGAGATAAAGGAGGCGCCGCCGTTCTCTTCCATCCAGCGGGTCTGGGTGTAGAACTCGTCGTACTGCTGGTCCTCCTGCTCCTCCAGCTTGGTGATCTCGGCCTTTTTGTCCTCGATCTGCTGGTCATAGCTATCCAACAGCTTCTGGCTCTCGCCGATCTGCTGCTCAGTGAGAAGGATCTGCTCCTGGAGTAGCTCCAGCTTCTCCTCAGCGGCCTCCTTGTCTCCCTTCAGGTCGTCCAGCTTCTTCTGCAACTCGGACTTTCTGTCCTGGACGTCCTGGAGGCTGCTCTTAAAATTGTCAATGTCTTGCTGTGTGACAGCTGCGCCAGCCAAAGTAGTCATGGCGGGCATGAGTACGGACAACAGCATGACCACAGCCAGCAGCAAGACCATGACTCGGATTCCTGTTTTTTTCATCATGACACTCCTTTTACACACGCAGGAAGCGGCGGATGGCCAGGCCAGAGCCGCACACACCAATGAGGACACCTGCCAGGGCAAAGACCCCCAGCACCCAATACCAAACCGCCCCGAAGGTCACCGGAATCACAATGGTAGAGGCACTGCTGGTCATCACCGCTTCGTACACCCCGGCGTAAATGCCCCACTGGGCAAAGAAGGCCAACAGGGCGCCAAGCAGGCCCAACAGCATACCTTCAATGACGAAGGGCCAGCGGATAAAACTGTCGCTGGCACCGCACATCTTCATGATGGCGATCTCCTCCCGGCGGGCAAAGGCCGCCAGGCGTACCGTATTGGCAATGATGAACAGGGAGATAGCCGCCAAAATGGCAATCAAAACACCCGCCACAGCGGTGGCCACATTCCGCACGGTGATAAATGCGTCGGTCAAATCCTGCTCCGCCCGGTGCTCTGCCACCCCTTCCAGGGCGGACACCGCTTCCACGGTCTGGGAGAACTGCTCCAAATCGTTGACGTGGATGACCAAGCGGTCCCGGAACACCTCGTCGGGCATGTCGATGTACAGCTTGTTGGTCTGACCGGCCAAGTATTCCTCCTTGGCCTGCTCCCGGCTGACAAACTCCACCGAGGCCACATTGTCAATCTGCTTAACCTTGGCCTCCAGCTCGGTAATCTGTTCATCGGTATAGTTCTCGTCGATGTAGGCATAAAAGACATTTTCATCTTCCAGCTGACTCATCACTTGGTCGGCGTTCAGTGCCAGCAAGGTGAAGGAACCCATGATGATGAGGCAGGCCACAATCATACACACAGCGGCAAAGGACATCAGTCCGTGGGAAAAGATGCTGTGAAATCCCTCACTGATAAAATATCCCAGATTGGTTTGCCGTCTCTTCATAGTTTGTAGTAGCCTCCCTGTTCATCGCTCATGAGTTCTCCATTCTGGATGGCCACCACACGCTTGGAGAAATGATTGACAAGGCCTCGCTCGTGGGTAACCACCAGCATGGTGGTGCCCATGGAGTTAATGCGCTCCAGCAGGGTCATGATCTCCAGGGAGCGCTGGGGGTCCAGGTTGCCGGTGGGCTCGTCGGCAATGATCATCTGGGGATTGTTCACCAGCGCCCGGGCAATGGCCACTCGCTGCTGCTCGCCGCCGCTCATCTCGTTGGGATAGGCTTTGGCCTTGTCGCTCAAGCCCACAAGGTCTAACACGTAAGGAATGCGCTTTCTCATCTCCCGGTTGGTGGCGCCGATGATGCGCATGGTAAACTCCAGGTTGCCCCACACCGTCTTTTTGTCGATGAGTCGGAAGTCCTGGAAAATAACACCCAAAGTGCGGCGCATCTTGGGAATCTGTTGACGCTTGATGGTACCTAAATTGTAACCATTTACCATCACGCGTCCCTTGGTAGCAAATTCTTCCGCCGTCAGAAGCTTGATGATGGTGGATTTACCCGAGCCGGAAGGACCCACCAGAAAAGCGAATTCTCCGTCATCTATCCGTAAATTCAGTCCTTTTATGGCTTTTGTGCCGTTGTCATATTCTTTATAAACGTCCACCATTCGTATCATGGAATTGACCTCTCCGTAGTAACTATTTGTAACCATTTGTTACACATATCTTTTTTTATTATATACTGCCCTTCGACTTGTGTCAACAATTTATGCCCATCTATGTAAATAGGAAAAGAGCACCTGGAACCAGGTGCTCTTTGAAGGGGTGACAAATTAGGACTCAATTCCCCGGGAAACCAGATACTTTTTGACCATCAGAGCCACCTTGAAGGTGATGGCGTCGTCAAACTCTCTCAGGTCCAGGCCGGTGAGCTTCTTGATCTTTTCCAGTCGATAGACCAAGGTGTTGCGGTGGACAAACAGCTTACGGGCGGTCTCAGAGACGTTGAGGTTGTTCTCGAAGAACTTGTTGATGGTGAACAGGGTCTCCTGGTCCAGGGCATCAATGGGGTTCTTCTTAAAGACCTCTTGCAGGAACATCTCACACAGAGTGGTGGGCAGCTGATAGATCAGACGGCCGATGCCCAAGTTCTCATAGTTGATGATGGAGCGCTCGGTGTCAAACACCTTGCCCACCTCGATGGCCACCTGGGCCTCCTTGTAGGACCGGGCCAGATCCCGGACATGGCCCACCACGGTGCCCATGCCCACAACGGTCTTGATTCCCAGCTCCCGCAGCAGGGTCTCCTGGATGTTCTGGGCGATCTTGTACACGTCCCGAGCGTCGGTGTGCTCGCTGAGCTGCTTGACCAGGGCCACGTCGGTCTCGCTGAGGGAGAGGACGAAGTCGGTCTGACGGTCGGGGTACAGGTTGGTCATTACATCCACGGCGGACACGTCGGGCACCCCCAGCTGGCGCACCAACAGGACCACCCGGGGCACCTCGGAGACAAAGTGCAGCTCCTTGGCCCGGACATAGATGTCGCCCAGGAGGATGTTGTCGGACAGGATGTTCTTGACAAAGGTAGCCTTGTCGTGCTTCTCCTCGTAATAGGTCTTGGCACCGTTGAGCGCGATGGTGGCCATGGCGCACATGGTGGCAGCCTGCTCATCTTCGCCCCGGACAAAGGCGGCATAGTCAAACTGACCATTCCAACCGGACATGGCCTTAAAGGTGAAGCCGTTGCTCACCACCATGTTGTCCCCTTCGGCAGCCAACAGTGCGGGTACATTCCCCCACTTCTCACCAATGTAAGCCAATTCGTTACATGCCAGTACGGTGCCCTGCTCGTCGATGACTCCGATGGCTCGGTCGGAGCAATCCTTCATCTGGAGAACGATGCTCTGGAAAATGCGGCTGGACATTGCGCAATCCCCTTTCCTGGCAGTTTGACTCTTCCCACTGCCTTGTTTATTTTCACGAATGATATTATATCGGTTTGTCCCGCCGACTTCAATAGTTTTTTTTAATTTTTTTGGTGATATTGCCATAACTTTCGTCTCATCGACGGAAAAGCTCTTGCAATTCCTCCTGGGTTAGTGCTCTCCAACCACCTTTATCCAGTTGCGGGTCCAGCTGGATAGGCCCAAACCTTATGCGTTTTAGATAAGATACCGGTTTCCCACGGGCTGCCATCATCCGCTTAATTTGGTGATATTTTCCCTCTCGGATGGTGATGTAAGCCGAAGTATTTCCTTCTAGAAGTTCCAATTTTCCAGGCAGGCACTGGTATCCATCCCGCAATACAATGCCTTGGGACACCGCCTCTACGTCCTGTTGGTCCAGAATTCCGTCCACTTCCACGTAGTACACTTTGTCCACATGGCGCTTTGGGGCAAGCAGACGATGGGCCAGCGGTCCGTCGTTGGTCATGAGCAGCAATCCCTCCGTGTCCTTGTCCAGTCTCCCCACTGGAAACAGCCCAATGGCGGGATAGGGGTCTGGGAGCAGATCCAGCACGGTCTTTTCTTCCCGGTCCTCCGTGGCGGACACCACCCCGGCAGGCTTATGCAGCATCAGATACACCGGCCCCGCCGCCAGAGCCTCCTCCTCCACCTTCTGGTCAATGCTGCGGCACACCTGGCCCTGCACCTGCACCCGGCCCGCCCGAATGAGCTCCCTTGCCTCCTTCCGGCTCCACCGTCCTGTGGATGCCAGTCGCTTGTCCAATCGCTCCATATCCCTTCTCCTTTTCCTTGTGTGGTATGGTTGTAGAAATTGTATCATATTTTCCCGGG
>CABPXX010000054.1 GCA_902461475.1 uncultured Eubacteriales bacterium
GCCACCTCCTGGTCGGCGGCGGTCATGCCGGTGCGGATGTCGCAGACAAAGATGATCACCGTGGCCGACTCAATGGCAATCTCCGCCTGGAGACGCATAAAGGACAGAATCTCGTTGTCGGTGCCGGGCTCAATGCCGCCGGTATCCACCAGATCGAAGGTGCGGCCCAGCCACTCGGCCTGGGCGTAGAGGCGGTCGCGGGTGACGCCGGGGGTGTCTTCCACGATGGACAGGCGCTTTCCCGTCAGCTTATTAAACAGCATGGACTTACCCACGTTGGGGCGGCCCACAATGGCCACCAATGGTCTCGCCATGAAAATCCCTCCTTACTCGAAAAGATCAGATTATTTTATATTGTTAAAAGTCAGTATATCAAACTTCACAGACTATGAAAAGCAAATTTTGACAAAACCTGGCTTTTCAGCCCTTTCACCAGAAAAGTACGTAAAAGAGGCTGTCGCAAAGCGCACTTTGCAACAGCCTCTTTTTCATCACAGGCGATCACTCGCTCACAGTAACCTCACGACCATTGTAGGTCATGCAGTTCTTGCAGACGCGGTGAGGCAGGCGGACAGCACCGCACTTGGGGCAGGTGTTGACACCGGGAGTCTCCAGCTTCCACACGGAGCTGCGACGCTTGTTTCTGCGCTGCTTGGATACTTTACTCTTAGGGACGGCCATTTTGACACCTCCTTATCGGTCAATGTCCGCAGACATAACATTACAAATCATCCGTCCTGACCCAACAGCTGGGCCAGCTTGGACAGACGGGGATCAATCTCCTTCTTGCAACGGCAAGGCTCATGGTTCAGGTCTGCACCGCAGCCCGGACACAGCCCCTTGCAGTCTGGAGAGCAGAGATTCTTCGTGTCCATATTCAGGAGGAACACGTCACCCAGCAACTCCTCCAGATCCAGCTGCATCTCCCCATCCAGCAAAATGATATCATCATTTTCCTCGTCTTCCAATTCGGTAGCCAGCATGGACTCAAAGTCCACCGTCTTCTCTTTGGAAAAGGGTTGGGCGCAGCGGTCGCAAATGAGGGACAGGGTGGTTGCCATGCTGGCCTGGAGCAACAGCACCCCCGCCATATTCCGCACTCTGCCTTCCACAGTGACAGGTTGGGATACAGGGTGGCCTCCGTTCCACTCCAGCTGAGTTAGGTCCATCTGGAAGGAAAACGGAAGGGTGGCGCCCGGCTGACGGGCAATTTGCTTCAAATCCAGTTTCATCGGCACACCTCGCATAACGACACAAATGGTATTATACTCAAGAGTCTCCCACTTGTCAAATGGTTTCTTGATTTTTTCTCTCTTTTTTTTCACCAAAAATCATGGTACACTGGTGGCAGTATCTTGACAGTCCAGGAGTGATGGTGATTGAAGGAATTTACCATTGGAAAAAATGACGCCGGGCAGCGGTTGGACCGCTGGCTGGCCAAGACCGTGCCCCTCCTCCCCGCCCCGTTGGCCCAGAAGTACATCCGCCTCAAGCGGGTCAAGCGCAACGGCAAGGGTTCCAAGCGGGATGTGCGCCTGGAAGTGGGGGACGTATTACAATTATACATCAACGATGAGTTTTTTCAAACCCCAAATCGGGAAAATGCGTTTCTCTCCGTGTTCAAGCCCCAGCTGGACATTGTCTATGAGGACGAGCACATTCTCCTTTTAAACAAGCGCCCGGGTATGGTGGTGCATCCCGACGACCAGGAGCGGGTGAATACACTGCTGACCCACATCCAGGCCTACCTCTATCATAAGAAGGAGTGGTCCCCCTACTGGGAGAACTCCTTTGCCCCCGCCCTGTGCAACCGCATTGACCGCAACACCGGGGGCATCGTCATTGCCGCCAAGACCGCCGAGGCGCTGCGCATCATGAACCAGAAGATCAAGGACCGGGAGCTCACCAAACTGTACCTGTGTGTCATCCGGGGTGAGATGCGCCCCCGAAAGGGCGAGCTGAAGGGCTTTATCCTCAAGGATGAGAACAAGTCCCAAGTGAAGGTGTACGACCACCCGGTCCCCGGGGGCAAAACCGCCCTTACCTTATATAATACCCTGGCAACCGAGGGCGGGCTGTCCCTGGTGGAGTGCGATCTCATCACCGGGCGCACCCACCAGATCCGGGCCCAGTTCGCCGCCGCTGGGCACCCCCTGCTGGGGGACGGCAAGTATGGCCGGGAGCGGGACAACCGCCAGTTTGGCCGCAGCTATCAGGCCCTGTACTCCTACAAACTGCGCTTTGAGTTTACCACCGATGGAGGTTGCCTTTCCCATCTCAACGGCATGGAGTGGACGGTGCGGGACATCGACTTCGTCCCCCAGTATTTCCCCAAATTTTCCGCCCAATGGTCGCCCCAGGATTGAGTTTCCACATTCCGCCATCCCCCCCCCCCGGGCCGCCCCTGGGCCGGCCTGTTTTTTGACCGGAAATGGGGCTGTTTTTTTCAAAAAAATGATTGACATTTCTCCATCGACATAATATAGTGTAACTCGCTATCCGTGAAACCCCGGGCCCAAATTGGGCTGTCCGCTGGAGGGCACTGGCCGGGACAAATATCGAGGGAGCTGACATTTTAGAAACAACCATAGAAATGAGGGAGGACACATGTCCAAGGAGCTGATCCGCCTGAAAGACTGCGTCATGGCCTACGACGATGGCGTGGTATTGGACCACATCAACCTGTATATCAATGATAAAGAGTTCCTCACGCTGCTGGGTCCCAGTGGGTGCGGCAAGACAACCACGCTTCGTATCATCGGCGGGTTTCTTACGCCTACCTCTGGGGATGTTTTATTTGACGGCGTGAGGATTAATCATGTCCCGCCCCACAAGCGGGAAGTGAATACCGTATTTCAGAAATACGCCCTGTTTCCCCACCTGAATGTATATGAAAACGTAGCTTTTGGCCTGCGTCTGGGTAAAACCGTCACCAATGTGGTGAATGGCAAGTCCACCGCCAAGAAGGTGAAGATTCCCGAAAAGGAGATTCACCAGCGGGTGATGGAAATGCTAGAGATCGTCAACCTCAAGGGCTTTGAAAAGCGCTCCATCTCCGCCCTCTCCGGCGGTCAGCAGCAGCGTGTGGCCATCGCCCGGGCCCTGGTCAACCAGCCCAAGGTGCTGCTGTTGGACGAGCCCCTGGGTGCTCTGGACATGCGCCTGCGCAAGGACATGCAAAACGAGCTCAAGCGCATCCAGCAGGAGATGGGCATCACCTTCATCTACGTCACCCACGACCAGGAGGAAGCTCTGGCCATGAGCGACACGGTGGTGGTCATGGACGGCGGCCGCATCCAGCAGATCGGCACCCCGGAGGACATCTACAACGAGCCCAAAAACGCCTTCGTGGCCGACTTCATCGGTGAGTCCAACATCATCGACGGCATCATGCGCTCCGACGAGGTGGTGGAGATCTTCAACCGGAAGTTCCGCTGCCTGGACAAGGGCTTTGACAAGGATGAGCCGGTGGACGTGGTCATCCGCCCCGAGGACGTGGACATTGTGGCGGAGAACCAGGGCCAGCTCAAGGGCACCGTCACCTCTGTGACCTTCAAAGGTGTCCACTACGACACCATCGTGGACTTCTATGGCTTTAAGTGGCTCATTCAGACCACGGAATACCACCCCGTGGGCACCGTTATCGGCATCCACCTGGACCCCGACTGCATCCACGTGATGAAAAAGAGCGAGTACTCCGGCATGTTCGGAGACTACTCCTCCTACTCCGAGGAATACGAAGAGATCGGCGATGCGGACTATGAGCCCGAGGAGGAGGAGAACGGGCATGAAGAATAAGCGTTCCCTCCTGGCTATCCCCTACGTGGGATGGATGGCCTTCTTTGTGGTGACCCCCATCATCATGGTGGTGATCTACGCCTTTACCACCGCCGACTTCTCCTTTACCGGGGAGAACTTCACCCGCATGGGCACCTTTACGGTGATTTTCACCCGCTCCTTCAAGCTGGCTATCATCGCCACCTTGGTTTGCCTGCTCATTGGCTATCCCCTGTCCTACGCCATGGCCAAAGAGGGAAAGAGCTTCCAGCGGGTGGCCATGCTTCTCATCATGCTGCCCATGTGGGTCAACTTCCTGCTGCGCACCTACTCCATGATGTCCATCATGGAAAACAACGGTCTCATCAACCAGTTTTTTGCTGCCGTTGGCCTGTTTGATCTCATCAACAACCTCTTTGGCACAGACATTCACTATTTCAAGATGATCGGCACCCAGGGCGCTGTGGTGGTGGGTATGGTGTACAACTACCTGCCCTTTATGGTGCTGCCCATCTATTCCACCCTCATCAAAATGGACAACACCCTGCTGGAGGCCGCCCAGGACTTGGGGGCCGACACTGCCACAGTGTTCCGCAAGGTCATCCTGCCCCTGTCCCTGCCCGGCATTCTCTCCGGCGTGACCATGGTGTTCGTCCCCTCCGTGTCCACCTTCGCCATCTCCCGGCTGTTGGGCGGCGGCATCCAGATGCTGCTGGGCGACCTCATTGAACAGCAGTTCTTGGGCGGCGCCTATAACCCACACCTGGGCTCGGCCATCGCCCTGGTGATGATGGTCATTGTGGTGGCCTGTATGTGGATTATGAATCGCTTCGGTGAGGGCGAAGAACAGGCGGTGATGCTATGAGTCTGAACAAGAAAAACAGCCTGGGCAACCGCGTCCTCATCGGTGTGGTGTTCTTCTTCCTCTATGCCCCCATTTTGCTGCTCATTTTCTACTCCTTCAACGCCGCAGACTCCAGCGTGGTCTGGAAGGGCTTCTCCCTGCGGTGGTATGCCAAGCTGTTCCAAAATCAGCTGATCATCAAGAGCGTGTACAACACCCTGCTGGTGTCGGTGCTGGCCACCCTCATTGCCACGGTGGTGGGCACCCTCAGCGCCATTGGCCTGTACTCCATGCGCCGCAAGTTCCGGGAGCCCCTGCTCACCATCAACAACATCCCCATGATGAACGCCGACATCGTCACCGGCGTGGCCATGTGCCTGTTCTTTGTGGCCGCCCTCAGCGGCTGGAACTACCTGGCCTCCCACTATCGGCTCATCATCGACCTCTTCGGCACTCAGTACCGGGTCACCTTCCACCAGCTATCTTTGGGCTTTGGCACCCTGCTCATCGCCCACATCACCTTTAACATCCCCTATGTCATCCTCTCCGTGGCCCCCAAGCTGCGGCAGATGGACAAAAACCTGGTGGACGCCGCCCAGGACCTGGGCTGCACCTGGCCCCAGGCCTTCTTTAAGGTGATTTTGCCGGAGATCATGCCCGGTATTGTCTCCGGTGCCCTCATCGCCTTCACCATGAGTGTGGACGACTTCGTCATCTCCTACTTCACCGCCGGCTCCTCCACCTCCACCCTGGCCATGCAGATCTACTCTATGACCAAAAAGGGTGTCACCCCGGAGATCAACGCCGTGTCCACCATCCTCTTCGGGGTGGTGCTGGTGCTGCTGATCATCGTCAACGTCCGGGAGATTCGAGCGGAGAAGGCCGCTGCCAAGCGGGTCTATTGATTTTCATTGAGGAGGAATGAACCTTTGAAAAAGCTAGCCATTGCGGCTCTGGCCTGTGTGCTGGTGGGCGGCTTCTGCTTCTCCGCCTGTACCATTGAGCGCATTGACCCCGAGGCCGACAACAACACCGCCGCCACCAACACCGGCAAGCGGGTGCTCAACGTGTGCAACTGGGGCGAATATATCGACGAGGACCTCATCGCCCAGTTCCAGGAGGAGACGGGGATCACCGTCAACTACCAGACCGCCGAGAGCAACGAGTCCCTGTACTCCCTGCTGAAAAACGGCGGCGCCAACTATGACGTCATCTGCCCCTCCGACTATATGATCTCCCAGCTCATTGAGGAGGACATGCTCCAGCCCCTGAACTACGACAACATCCCAAACTACTCCTATATTGGGGACCAGTTCAAGAACCTGGCCTTTGACCCCAACAACGAGTACACCGTGCCCTACACCTGGGGCACCCTGGGCATCATCTACAACAAGACCATGGTGGATGGCGAGATCACCAGCTGGTCCTCTCTATACGATGATGCCAATAAGGGCAACGTGCTTCTCATCAACAACTCCCGGGACACCTTTGGCAACGCCCTCATCTACCTGGGCTACTCGGTGAATACCACCAACGAGGACGAGATTCGTCAGGCTTACGACCTCATTGCCGACGCCACCCGCCGGGGCGTCTTCCAGGGTAAGGTGATGGACGAGGTGTTCAACAAGATGGAGCAGGGCAACGCCGCCATCGCCACCTACTACGCCGGCGACTACCTGTCCATGTATGAGAACAACTCCGACCTGGCCTATGTCATCCCCGAGGAGGGGGCCAACTGGTTTGTGGACGCCTGGTGCATTCTGAAAAATGCTCAGCATGTGTCTGAGGCGGAGGAGTGGATCAACTTCATGGCCTCCACCAACGCCTCTCTGGCCAACATGGACTATATCTGGTACGCCTCTCCCAACACCGAGGCGCTGGAGAAGTACCCCGAGTACTACAAAGAGACCTACGGCGAGGAGCTGGACCCAGAGCTCTACGAGATCATGGCCCCCTCTGCCGACGTGCTGAAAAAGTGCGAGAACTACGTGGTGCTCCCCCAGGAGACCCGCGATCTGTACAACGATCTGTGGATTCAGCTGGGCCTTTAAGCTTCCCATAGAAGTCCAGGGACTTCTATGGGAGAAGGCTTGCATGTGGGGTGAAACTCGATTTCTGACGAAAAAGTCATTTCACCCCACATGAGAAGTGTCATTCCCCCGGCACATGTCCGTGAAAATGACGTAATTTAGATCTTTCCGTCACCTGCGGGTGACGGAACTCTGCGAGGCCCCAAGCCAAGCAAAGTGCACTTGATTTGAGCGGCGTCCGTTGGCGCCGCTCTTTTCTCTTGTCAAGAGAGTAAATTTCAGGTACACTGTGTCCAGACAACACAAAGGAGGAATCCCCATGTCCATTGAAGTCGGCCTCAAGGGCCGTTTTGAGTCCGTGGTCACCCAGGAGAAAACCGCCACTGCGGTGGGCTCCGGTCTGGTGCCCGTCTTTGCCACCCCCTATATGGTGGCCATGATGGAAAACGCCGCCTCTGACTCCCTCATCCCCTGCCTGGCTCCCGGTGAGAGCTCCGTGGGCACCCACCTGAACATCGCCCACTCCTCCGCCACCCCCGTGGGTATGAAGGTGTGGGCGGAGAGCGTGGTCACCGCCGTGGAGGGCCGCAAGGTCACCTTCGAGGTCCACGCCTATGACGAGCGGGGTGAGATCGGCTCCGGCGTCCACGAGCGCTTCATCATCAACGCAGAGAAGTTTATGGCCAAGACCCAGAGCAAACTGGAAGTCTAACCTCACTCGGCGCCGCAAAGGTACCCCTTTTGCGGCGCCGTTTTTTTCTTGACTTTCTCCTACTTTTATGCTAGGATAACCCTACCCCCCAGGGGGGTGTTATTCCAACGTAAGGAGGGATGCGTCATGATGGCCGATGCCAAAACCGTGACTCGCCTATTGAAAACCGCCCGTGGACAACTGGACGGAATTTTAACCATGATTGAAGAGGACCGCTACTGCATGGACATCTCCCAGCAATTGTTAGCGGTGGATGCCCTGGTGCGCCGGGCCAACAAGGAGGTGCTCACCGCCCACCTGAAACACTGTGTGGAGCAGGCGGACACCCCCCAGGAGCGAGCCCAAAAGGT
>CABPXX010000055.1 GCA_902461475.1 uncultured Eubacteriales bacterium
AGCGAAGGGGCCCCCTTCACGTTCGGGGCTCCGCCACCGCAGCCCAGCCCCTACAGGCCATGGAAACCACCGCCCAAGGAGTCACCTTTGCCGCCCTGGTAGGGACACTGGCGGTACTGTGCCTGTTTGCCTTCCTCTTCGTGGGACGACAGCAGCAGGCCGTGGATGTGATGGTGTCACTGGGAACCCCCAAGGGAAAGGTTCGGCTGTGGCTCCTCTCTGGAGTCACCCTTGTAGCTGGCGTGGCTGTGCTTGCGGGCATGGTAGTGTCTGCCGTGTCCATGCAACTGCTCATTGGGCTGGCCCTGCAAGGGGCACGGGCTCTGTATGCTGCCGATCAGCGGTACAGCAACGGAGCTCTGGGTACCACCAAAGAGGCAGAGCTGCTTCAACAGATGCCGCTGTGGCCTGCGTGGGTGTCCACTGTTATCGTATTTCTACTCGCTCTGGTGCTGTGTGCCCTGTTTACACAGCTGGCCCAGAGGAAAAATACCCTCCGCCGAGGCAAAAGCCAAGTGCGCGTTCCCTGCAGCGGAATCAGTATCACGGGGAAGGGTGCCGTGCGCTTTGCCTGGCTCTCCGCCCGTCGGGGCGGTTGGCGCTCCATGGTAGTACCTGGCGTGGCCCTGGTCCTATCTGCTTTCTTAGGGTTTCTCATGGCAACGGCACAGGGCTGGGATCAGCAGCGGGCCATTCTGTACGAGAACACCACCATTACAGGACAGTTTACCTCGGTCAATGGCAGGCAGTATACCGGACTCATGCTGGAAGACCCTTGGCAACTCTGGGACTCGGGTCTGCTCTCGTCCATGCAGGTCTATGACTCCACCCACTACTGGATGCCGGATGAGATGCCAGACTTTCCAAACACCGCATTCGGCAATAAGCTCCGGGGCGAGTGGGTTTCCAAGCAGCCAGAGCTGGTCTTTCTCAACGGTTTGGAGGTATCTCCCAGATTCATCTATCGTCAAGTACCCAACATCACCTGGCTGGAGGGCTGGGACGAGAGCTTTTTGGAAGACCCCAGCTACTACAACACCCCCCATAGCACCCCGCTTCCCTGTATTGCCAGCCAGACTTGGATGGAGGATCAGGGGATCCGCTTAGGGGATGACACTAACATCAACTCCCAGAAGGGCGGCACCATCACAGTGTTCCCTGTGGGTTCCTATGCCTCAGAGGGCACGGATAAAACCATCTATGTGCCCCTCAGCCGCCTCTGCTTACCCCCATGGCAGGCGGAGAGCCCACAGCAAAGTGCCGCGCCATGGGACTATTTCCCCGGCTGTCGATTTACCCTCCAGTCCTCCTATGATCTGGAATCTGGCCCAGGAGGGGTACTCGGTTCCGGGTGATTTGAATGGCAGCCGCATTGTGGTGGTGCTCAACGACTATGCCTTCACCCAGACCGTGGAGGCTCTGGGGCGCTACATCACCCTGAGCCAAATTCTCTTCCCCGTGCTCTTCCTCCTCATGGGGGTTATGGGCTTTGTGGTGTCCTGGCTGATGGTCAATGGTCGGCGTATGGAGTTTGCCATCATGCGAGGGCTGGGTGCCTCCTAAAAGCGGGTGTTTGGTTCCTTCTTCCTGGAGCAGATGGGGTTGTGCCTGACGGGTTGTATTCTCGGCGGAGTAATCCTCACCATTTGGAGCGGGCAACTCACGGTCTGGCTGGCCTCCGCAGGCTTTGCCCTATTCTATTTGGCCGGGTGTGCCCTGGCGGTGCACACAGTAGGGAAGACGAAAATTTTCACCCTGCTCACCCATGCAGACTGAAAGGATTGAAAGTCCTGGTTATGGGACATCCTCTGTGGTAGAATAGTCCCATAACCGGGAGAGGAGCGCAGGGGCATGCAGGAGAAAACCTATCTATCCATTGATTTGAAATCCTTTTATGCCTCTGTGGAGTGCATGGAGCGGGGACTGGACCCCATGACCACCCATCTGGTGGTGGCCGACCAGAGCCGTACCGAGAAGACCATCTGTCTGGCGGTGTCTCCTGCCCTGAAAGCCTACGGTATCTCCGGGCGAGCCCGGCTCTTTGAAGTGGTGCAGAAGGTGAAGGAGGTCAACGCCCAGCGGCGGCGCAAGGCCCCAGGCGGAGTATTTACCGGAACCTCCCGCCAGGCACCCCAGCTTCTGGCCCGGCCGGACCTGGCCCTGGACTACCTGGTGGCCCCGCCGCAGATGGCCCACTACATTTCGTTCAGCACCCGCATCTATAACGTGTATCTGAAGTATATCGCCCCGGAGGACATGCATGTCTACTCCATTGACGAGGTGTTTCTGGATGTAACCCCCTATCTGGACACCTATGGTATGACGGCAGAGGAGTTGGCCCGTACCATTCTACTGGATGTGCTCCACACCACCGGAATCACCGCCACCGCTGGCATTGGCAGCAATTTATATCTGGCCAAGGTGGCCATGGATATTGAGGCCAAGCACATTCAGCCGGACAAAAATGGGGTTCGCATCGCCCGTCTGGACGAGATGAGCTACCGCCGCAACCTCTGGGCCCATCGTCCTCTCACCGATTTCTGGCGGGTGGGCCGAGGGTACGCCAAAAAGCTGGAACAGCAGGGGCTGTACACCATGGGCGACATTGCCCGGTGTTCTCTGGGCAGGCGAGAGGACTACTACAACGAGGAACTGCTCTACAAGCTCTTTGGGGTGAATGCCGAGCTGCTCATTGACCACGCCTGGGGGTGGGAGCCGTGCACCATCTCCGATATCAAATCCTATCGTCCCACCACCAACAGTGTGGGGTCGGGCCAGGTTCTGAAAACCCCATACCCGGCGGAAAAGGCGCGGTTGGTGGTGCAGGAGATGGCAGATCTCCTGGTGCTGGATTTGGTGGACCATCGGCTGATGACCGACCAGCTCACCTTGACAGTGGGCTACGACCGGGAGAATCTCACCGATCCCCAGCGGAGGTTGGCCTACCGGGGGGCGGTCTCCACCGACGCCTATGGACGAGCCATCCCTAAGCATGCCCACGGCACCACCCATTTGGCGGAATACACCTCTTCCACCACAGAGATTGTGGAGGCTATGACCAAATTGTTTGACCGAATTGTCAATCCCCAGCTGCTTGTTCGGCGGCTCAACGTCACCGCCAACCGGGTGTTGCGGGAAGACTGCTTGCCCACGCAAGTGCTTCAACAGTTGAGTCTCTTCTCTGACGACGGACAACAGCGGCAAGCACAGTTGAAGCGGGAGCGGCAGAAGCAGCAGGCCATTCTCAGTATCAAGAAGAAGTACGGAAAAAACGCACTGCTCAAAGGGATGAATTTCCGGGACGGAGCCACCACCCGGGAGCGCAACGGACAGATTGGGGGTCACAAGGCATGAGGGAGAAGAAACACCCCTATGAGGACATCCTCTCGGTGCCTCGGCCCATCACCCATGTGCGCCCACCCATGTCCCGGCAGGACCGGGCAGCACAATTTGCCCCCTTTGCCGCGCTCACCGGCCACGATTCCGCCATTCGAGAGACGGCTCGTACCACCCAGGCCAGATGCCAGCTCAGTGAGGACGAGAAACTCATATTGGACCGAAAGCAGCAGTTCCTGCTGGAACAGGTGCACCAACACCCACAGGTCACCGTGACCTATTTTCAGCCGGACACCCGCAAAGCTGGCGGAGCGTACCAAGTGTTTACCGGACATGTGAAGGCCCTGGACACGTTCCGGCGATTATTACGCACCATGGAGGGCAGAGACATTCCTGTGGACGACATCGTAGATTTGGAAAGTCCACTGTTTTCTCAACTGGAACTGTAAAAAGCGCCACCGACGATTTCATCGGTGGCGCTTTTTATTAAGATTCTGGGGTTGATGCCGGCGCGGCAACGTCAATGGTCAGGGAATACCCTTGGAGAATGGCAGGAGTGTCCTCCGCCATTTCGTGCTCGATGGTCACCTGATCGCCCACATTGAGGATGACGGCAGTGGGATTCTCTACGGCGGAGAGGGAGTAGAACACGTTCTCTTCCTCCAGGCGCACATAGTAGTAGGTGTTGCCGTTTAGTACGGCGCTGCGAATCTCTGCCACGATGCCCTGAGCCGTGGTTTGAGGAACTTCTTCCTCCTCCGTCAGGCCCTTGTCTGTGAGCATGCGGATATACTGCTGTTCACACTGGGCCACCGTGCTTCCCGTGGCCACCAGCTGATACTGGGCCACGTTGACCATGGCATAGCTCTTCACCAGCAGGGTGTTATCCTGGAGGGGAATGAAGTAGGTGGGTTGTCCTGCCACATTGATGAGCAGGGGGAAGGTGGCGGTGTAGCCCAGGTCCTGCACCACACCCTCGGCAGATGCCTGAGCTGCCGCCTCTGTGGCACCGGGAGCATCGTAGAAAATGGTCTCCTTGGTGCGCTGGTTGGAGAGGAGGAAGCCCAGATTGGACTGGTCGGAGTTGGCGGAGGTGACACCGGTGTACACATACACGTCATCGTTGATGGCGATATAGTTATACCCTTCTGTGGTCACAGTCACATCCTTCTGGCCAAAGATGGAGTTGATGAATCCGTTGACCAGAGTGCCATAGTAGTCATACTGCTGCATGATGAGGGCAGGGGTATACAGGTTATCCACCCAAGAGGGCACCTCATCATAATACTGGCTTTCTCCGGTGATGGCGTTGCAGAGAACTGCGCCCTGAATGTCAGTGCCGCCAAACAGGCCGATGGTCTTCACCACCCGGGGGGCAATCCACCAAGGCTGTCCCTGTTCGTCGATTTCGAAGCGGGGGGTGGAGAACATGAAGGTGGGGTACTGGAAGCGGAGGTGGCGCATGATGTTCCGGTTCAAAGGCTCAGAGAAGGAGTACTTCATCCCCTCATCCAGACGTACCACCTGAGCCTCCTGGGTGACCATGTCCACCAGCACATAGGCGGGCAGACCCTCGCCCCGGTTGGTCAGCCACTTGAACAGATCGGCATAGGACACAGGGGCCACGCGGACGGGGCGGCCCTGGTAGTTGATCTGGGTGGAATCCCCGCCGTACTCAAACTGGCTGACCATGTCGCTGAGGGTGCCCATCTGGCGGTCCCCCAGATACTCGGCAGAGGTGCGATCCAGGGTGGGAATCTCGTCAAAGGAGATCTGGCTGATATCCTGAGAGAATTGGCCGCTGTTGACGGTCAGCAACTCCCGGTAAGCCTGGGCCCGGAAAATGGGGAGGGAGACCAACTGTCCCACCACACTCACCACCACCAGCAGGAGCATAAAAATCCCGATGGGCAGGCACTTCTGTTTGATAAAGCTCAGATAATGGCGTATTTTTTCCTTCCCGGTGGTCACCACCGTGGTGTCCTGAAATCCTGAGGTAATCAGAGCACAGACCATATAGACCAGGCACAGCAGGAAGAGAAATCCGTAAAACTCCGTGGCCTGTAGATTGAGGGCGGGCAAGGTGATATAAAAGTAGAGAAAACCCACCACCGCTGTGACCAGGAGGTTCAGAAGGATTTTTCCCAGTTTGCCTTTGGGCCAGGGAAAGCCCTCTTTTCGTCGCTCTTTCATAACATGGAACTCCTTTCGAATCCATTGAGAGTTGAAGTAAAGTATACCTGTTTTTCTGCAAAAAAGCAATCAAAAGAGAAACCCGCAGCTGAAGGTATCCAGCTGCGGGTTTTGTCATGATGTTAGATCATGCGAAGAATGGCTTCCTTGGGCTGCACACCCACAGACTGGGCCACGGCCTCGCCGTTCTTCATCACCACCAGGGTGGGGATGCTCATCACGCCGAACTGACGGGCCAGCTCGGGCTCGTTGTCCACGTTGACCTTGCCCACCTTGATGTCGGTGCGCTCAGCGGCGATCTGGTCCAGCACAGGGGCCAGCATGCGGCAGGGGCCGCACCACTCAGCCCAGAAGTCCAGCAGCACGGGCTGGGAGGCCTGGAGCACCTCAGCGTCAAAAATGTCCTTGGTGATGGTAATGGTATTCATGAGGAACGTCTCCTTTTCTTGTTGAATTTTGTACTTTAAGCATACACCCTTTTATGGTTCCCTTCTGTGACAAACTCACACAGAAGATGTTTCGTAGTACTTCTCACCCAGCAGAATCTTCTCCGGGGTGATGGGCAGCTCCCGGTGCCACACACCAGTGGCGTTATAAACGGCGTGGGCGATAGCAGGGGAGGGGGTATTGATGACGATCTCGCCGATGGACTTGGCACCGAAGGGGCCAGTGGGCTCATAGCTGGACTCAAACTCCACATGAATACGTCCCACATCCTGACGGGTAGGAATCTTGTACTGCATGAAGGAGTCCTCCCGGATGGCGCCCTTATCGGTGTAGGTGATGTCCTCATACAGGGCCATGCCAATGCCCTGGGCGATGCCGCCCTCAGTCTGTACCCGGGCCAGGTTGGGGTTGATAACGGTGCCACAGTCCACGGTGGCCTCATAGTTGAGCACCTGGATGGCTCCGGTGGCTTTGTCGATCTCCACCTCCACCATGCCAGCCATATAGGGGGGCGGGGAGACCGGGGAGGAGGTGGTGGCAGTGAACTGGGTCTCAAACTGATTGTTGACCATGGAAGCGGTGGCCACGTCCACCAGGGAGACGCTGCGCTTGGGGTCGCTGACACAGCGGACCGTCTTGCCGTCAAACTCCGTGTCCTCCATGTCACACTTCATGAGAGCAGCGCCAATCTTCTGGATGCTCTCCCGCAGTTTCTCACAGGCTTCTTCCACGGCACGCCCGGTGAGGTAGGTGGTGGAGGAGGCATAGGAGCCGGAGTCGTAGGGAGAGGCATCGGTGTCAGCACCGTAGACTACCACATCGTCCACGTCGCACTCCATGACCTCGGCGGCCATCTGGGCCAGGATGGTGTCACAGCCGGTGCCCATGTCAGCGGCACCAATGGTCAGAGCATAGAAGCCGTCGTCGTTGAGCTTGATGGTGGCGCCGCCAATGTCCACATTGGAAATGCTGGAGCCCTGCATGGCCAGAGCCACACCCACACTGCGCACCTTGCCGTTGCCCATATCCCGGCAGGGATACTTCTCGTCCCAACCCATACGCTGGGCAGTTTCCTTTAGGCAGCGATCCAGGGCACAGGCGTTACAGGGCTCATAGTAGTAGGCAGGGGGCACCTGTCCCTCTGCAATGAGGTCCATTAGCCGCAGCTGCACCGGGTCCATCTTCAACTCAGCGGCCAGCTCGTTGACAATGGACTCCACGGCAAACAGGCCCTGAGTGGCACCGTAGCCACGGTAGGCTCCGGCGGCCTGCATGTTGGTGTACACCACGTCATAGGTGAAGCGATAGGCCTCCTGGTTGCGGTTATACAGGGGAATAGACTTGTGTCCGGACAGGCCCACGGTGGTGGGGCCGTGCTCGCCATAGGCGCCAGTGTTGGACAGAGTATACATGTCAAACCCGCGGATGCGGCCGTCCTTCATGGCACCGATGCGCACCGTGATCTCCATCTCGTGGCGGGGGCTTCCGGAAGTCTGGCTCTCCTGGCGGCTATACACCAGGTAGGCGGGCTTTCCGGTCTTCCAGGTAACCAGAGCAGGGAACACCTCAGTGACACAGCTCTGCTTGGCA
>CABPXX010000056.1 GCA_902461475.1 uncultured Eubacteriales bacterium
GCAGGGTGGACTTCTCCAGGTGCAGATTGCGGGCGGCCAGAGCGGCGCCAAAGGCACCCATGATGCCCGAGATGGTGGGACGGGTCACGTCCCGCTTCAGCTCCTGCTCGAAGGCCCGGAGCACGGCGTCGTTGTAGAAGGTGCCGCCCTGAACCACAATGTGCTTGCCCAGGTCATCGGCGCTGGCGGCGCGGATGACCTTGTACACGGCGTTTTTCACAATGGAGATGGACAGACCAGCGGAGATCTCCTCCACGCTGGCTCCGTCCTTCTGGGCCTGCTTCACCGAGGAGTTCATAAACACGGTGCACCGAGAGCCCAGATTCACCGGGCGCTGGGCAAACAGACCCATCTTGGCAAAGTCCGCAATGGAGTAGCCCAGGGCTTTGGCAAAGGTCTCGATGAAGGAGCCACAGCCGGAGGAACAGGCCTCGTTGAGCATGATGGAGTCCACCGCTCCGTTGCGGATTTTAAAGCACTTCATGTCCTGGCCGCCGATGTCGATGATAAAGTCCACGTCGGGGTTGAAGTGGGCGGCGGCGCGGTAGTGGGCCACCGTCTCCACCAGGCCCAGGTCGCAGTTAAAGGCGTTTTTGATGAGGTCCTCACCGTAACCAGTCACCGCGGAGCCCTTGATGGTGATGCGGTCGCCGCACAGCTTGTAGATTTCCTTGAGCTGGGGCAGGACCACCGACACCGGGTTGCCCTGGTTGGAGTGGTAGTAGGTGTACAGCAGGCCGCCATCGGGGGCGATGAGGGCCATTTTGGTGGTGGTGGAACCGGCGTCAATGCCCAAGTAGGCGTCGCCGGTGTAGGTGTGAATGTCCAGCTGGGGGGGAGTGGAGGCGTTGTGGCGGGCAACAAAGGCGTCGTACTCCTCCTGGGACTGGAACAGGGGGGGCATGGTGTCCACCACAGTGGTGGCGTCCCGGCTCTCCTCCAGCAGCTTCAACAGCTCCTCAAAGGGACGGGCTGCGTACTCCTCCGAGCACAGCGCAGCGCCGATGGCGGCAAAGCAGTCGCCGTCCTTGGGGAAGATGGCGTGCTCTTCGTCCAGCTGGAGGGTCTCCACAAAGCGCTCCCGCAGGCCCTTTAAGAAGGTGAGGGGGCCGCCCAAAAAGACGATCTTGCCCTTGAGCTCTCGGCCCTGGGTAAGGCCGGCCACGGTCTGGTCCACCACCGCCTGGAAGATGGAGGCGGCCACGTCCTCTTTTCGTCCACCCTGGTTGAGGATGGGCTGGATGTCGGACTTGGCAAACACGCCGCACCGGGAGGCGATGGGGTAGATCTTCTCGTGTTTCAGGGACAGTTTGTCCAATTCATGGACCGTGACGTTCATCAGTGTGGCCATCTGGTCAATGAAGGCTCCAGTACCGCCGGCGCAGGAGCCATTCATACGCTCCTCCAGGGCGCCGCCAAAGAAGATGATCTTGGCGTCCTCACCGCCCAGCTCAATGACTGCGTCGGTGTCGGGAATGTAGGTGTTTACCGCAGCAGCAGTGGCATATACCTCCTGGACAAAGTCCAGGCCGGCGGCCTTGGCCACGCCCAGGCCAGCGGAGCCGGTGATCACCAGTTTGACCTCCTTGCCCCGAAGCATATCCTCAATGGAGTGCAGTGTCTCACAGGCCCGTTCCCGGGTCTTGGAATAATGCCGCTCATAAGAGCGGAATAAAACTTGGTTCTCTTCGTCCAGCACCACCACTTTGACGGTGGTGGAGCCGATATCAATGCCCACTCGCAAACTCATAATGGCACCTTCCTGAATCAATAAAATAAGGCAGTACTACTATTATATAAAAGAAAGGTTGTGATTTCAATAGGTGCTTCTGGAAGGAACGGTGGAATTTGTCAAAATTCATGAGTAAAGCAACAGTCCACAGGGAGAAGTGCCCTGTGGACTGTAGGATATGACAATAGATTATTTGGGCTGGTAGGGAGCCACGCCACACACCTCGGGGAAGTACACCTGATACCAGATGAGGAAGGACAGCACGGTGTACAGCTTGCGGTGGGTGCGGGCCTTGCCGGAGTAGTGCTGCTCCAGCAGGTCCAGCAGGTACTTCTGGTCGAAGAACTCGGCCACATAGTCCTGGTTGATCAGGTCCTTGGCCCAGTTATAGTACTTCTCCTCCTTGAGCCAGGCGATGAAGGGGACAGGGAAGCCCACCTTGGGACGCTTGATCCAATCGTCGGGGAGCATGGGCACGGCGGCCTGACGCAGGGGGAACTTGGTGGTGGACTTGCCACGCATCTTCTGGTTGCTGGGGATGGAGCGGGCCACCTTCCACACCTCCCGGTCCAGATAGGGCACCCGCAGCTCCAGGGAGTTGGCCATGGTCATCCGGTCGGCCTTGCGCAGAATGTCCAGGGGCTGCCACAGGTGCAGGTCCAGATACTGCATCTTGGTCAGGTCGTCGGCGTCCTTCACCTGGGCAAAATAGGGGGCGGTGATGTCCTTCCAGGTGCGGCTGCTGCGGTAGGCGGGGGTGAGAACCTGCTCCACCTCGTCGTTGTCAAAGATGAAGGCCTGGCCCACAAAGGTGTCCTCCACAGGCTTGGCGGCCTTGGTCAAGAAGCCCTGACCGTGGAAGGGGGGCAGCTTGGACACCACACCCGCCACTGCCTTGCGGATGGGAAGGGGCAGCTTGCGGTAGGCACGGTAGGGCTTGGTGGTGTGGTAGGTGATGTATCCGCCAAACAGCTCGTCGGAGCCCTCACCGGACAGCCCCACCTTCACGTCCTGGGCTGCCAGCTTGGACAAAAAGTACAGGGGCACGGTGGACAGGTTGGCATTGGGCTCATCGGCGTAGTACTGGATGGTGGGGAGAATGTCGAAGAATTCCTCAGCGGTGATGGTCTTGGAGATGTTCTTCAGGCCCAGCGCCTCACACAGGGCCTTGGCCTCACTGGTCTCGTCGAAGCCCTTGTTGGCAAAGCCCACGGAGTAGGTCTTGTCCGGGTGGGACAGGGCGGTGATGACACTGGAGTCAATGCCGCCGGAGAGGAAGGCGCCCACCTCCACGTCACTGATCTGGTGGGCCTCCACCGACTCAGTGACCACCTCTCGAATCTCCTGGGCGTGCTCCTCCAGGCTCTTGGAGTCGGGCTCAAAGGAGAAGGTGTAGTAGGCGCTCATGTCCAGCTTGCCGTCCCGGTAGGTGAAGTGGTGGCCGGGGAGCAGACGGAATACACCCTTAAAGAAGGACTCGTCCAGAGCGGAGTACTGGAAGGTGAGGTAGAACTTCAGGGCCTCCCGGTTTAGTTCCTTTTTGAAGTCGGGGTGGGGGAGAAAGCTCTTGAGCTCCGAGCCGAAGAAGAAGGTGTCCCCCATGGGGGCGTAGTAGAAGGGCTTGATGCCGAAGGGGTCACGGGCGCCGTACAGAGTTTTGGTCTGGGTGTCCCAGATGACAAAGGCGAACATGCCACGCAGCTTCCCGGTGACCTCAGGGCCCCACTCCATGTAGCCGTGGAGCACTACCTCGGTGTCGGAGGTGGTCTGGAAGGTGTGGCCCAGCTCCTGGAGCTGGGTGCGCAGGGCCTGGAAGTTATAAACTTCTCCGTTATAGGCCAAAATATAACGCCCGTCGGGGCTGGTCATGGGCTGGTGGCCGTGAGCCAGGTCAATGATGGACAGGCGGCGGTGGGCGATGGCACAGTGGTCATCGGTATAGTAGCCCTCCTCGTCGGGGCCACGGTGAATAATGGAATCGCCCATGGCGTGAAGGGCAGTGACATCAGGGGTAGAGCGGGAGAGAAATCCGGTAAAACCGCACATAGAGTCATCCTCCAGAAGTGTTTTGAAAATTCAGACTAAAGCATACATCTTATATAGAAAAAAGTCAACCGTTCCCCGCAAGAATGCGGTTGAAATCCCAGAGGGAGGCATGGTAGAATACAACGAATAGACAAAATGGAAAGCAGGAGATCACCATGAGTTGGTCAAAAGTGCGATGGCAGGAAAAACTGTGCGGGATACTGGCCCTGGCGTGTCTGTTGGGGACGGTGGCGGCGGCGCTCCAGCTCCAACAGGGGAGCGTGGCAGATCGCGTGTGGGTGGCGGTGTGCCTGGTGCTCATGGCAGCCCTGGGCGGATTGCTGCTGAAAAAAGAGAATGTCCCAATGAACCAGATTCTGGTGTTGCTTCTCCCTCTGGCGGCAGCTATGCTGGTGCGGTGCCTGCTGTTGGACCATGAGAGCGATGATTACCTCACCTTCCTCAGTCAGTGGTACGACGTGATACGGGAGGGCGGCGGCTTGGGAGCTATTTCTCAACCCGTAGGCAATTACAATGTGCCGTACCTCTACTTTATTGCCTTGATTTCCTATCTGGATATCCCAGACCTGTACCTGTACAAGCTGTTCTCCATCTTCCTGGATGTGATTCTGACCTGGGGCGGCCTGCGCCTGGTGCGGGTACTGACCAAAGAGAAGGGAAATACCATTCTGCCCCAGATCGCCTTTGGTGTGCTGCTCTTTGTGCCCACGGTGGTGCTCAACGGCAGCTACTGGGCCCAGTGTGACGCCATCTACGGGGCCCTGGTGGTCCATGCGGTGGCCTGCGTGCTGGAGGGCAAGAACAAGTGGTCCCTGGTATGGCTGGCGGTGGCCTTCTCCTTTAAGCTCCAGACGGTGTTTATCATGCCTCTGTGGGGTGTGCTGTGGCTGGCGGGCCGGGTGAAGTTCCGGGAGCTGTTTGTGTTCCCCGGGGTGTATGTCCTCACGGCAATGCCAGCCCTGCTGCTGGGTAAGCCCTGGAAGGATATTTTGTCTGTCTACTTGGGGCAGATGGGGGAGTATGACCGGCTGACGCTGAATGCCCCCCCCGCCTATCTAGTTTATAGTGCCCATGCCACCTATGACCCTGCATTTCTATCCCAGATGGGTATCATTGCCGCTATGATTTTGGCCTTTGCCATGCTGTTTATTGGAGCGTGGAAGGGAAAGAAGCTGGATAACCAGATGGCCATGGTGGTGGCTATGGTGCTGGTGGTGGGTATTCCGTTTTTGCTGCCTCATATGCACGAGCGGTATTTCTATCTGGCCGACGTGCTGGCGGTGTGCTGGGCGGTGAGTAACTGGCGGCGCATTCCGGCGGCAGTGCTGGTGTGTGGCTCCTCTCTGGCCAGCTACAGCGTCTATTTGCGCCTGAAGTACAACTACATTCTATACATTTCGGGGGATTACCTGGTGATGTTCTGGGAGGCGGCTGCTATGGCTGCGGCTTTGATCTTCTGTATCGTCCACCTGGTCATCCTGTGCGTGAAAAAAGGAGAAACCACATGAAATTTGTCTCATGGAACGTCAACGGCCTGCGGGCTTGTCTGAAAAAAGGATTTGAGGAATCGGTGCTGGGGCTGGATGCGGACTTCATCTGTCTCCAGGAGACCAAGATGGAGCAGGGCCAGGCCCATGTAGACCTGCCCGGCTACGAGGAATTCTGGAATTCGGCAGAGAAGAAGGGGTATTCCGGTACCGCCATTTTTACCCGCCATCAGCCCCTCTCGGTGCGCTATGGCATGGGCCTGGAGCCTCACGACCACGAGGGGCGGCTCATCACTCTGGAGTACCCGGAATTCTACCTGGTCAACTGCTATACCCCCAACGCCCAGAACGAGTTGGCCCGTATCGACTACCGTATGGAGTGGGAGCGGGACCTGCGGGCCTATCTCATGGAACTGGACAAGACCAAGCCGGTGATCTACTGCGGAGACCTGAACGTGGCCCACAAGGAGATTGACCTGAAAAATCCCGGCCCTAACCGGGGCAAGGCAGGGTTCTCCGACCAGGAGCGGGAGCAGTTTGGGCTGCTGCTGGATAGCGGATTTGTGGATACCTTCCGGTATTTGTACCCGGATCTCACTGGGGCGTACTCCTGGTGGAGCTACCGCTTCAATGCCCGGGCCAACAATGCGGGATGGCGCATCGACTACTTTGTGGTGTCCCAGCGGTTGGCGGAGAAGGTGCAGGGGGCATTCATCCACCCCGATATTTATGGCAGCGACCACTGCCCGGTGTCGCTGGAATTGAAAATTTAAAAATTTACCAATTCTGAAGAAACTGGCATAGAGAAATCCTTTGCGTTGGGCACACTATGGTTGGACCAAAGCAAAGGAGGACATGTGATGAAGATGAGTATGATGATTCCTGTGGCAGGATTGAGCATGTTGGCTGGCGGCGTTATGGGCATGGCCTTGAGCCCCAAGAAGAAGACCAAGATGCAGAAGACGGTGAGCAAGGCGGCCAAGGTGGCCGGCGACGCCATGGAGAACCTGTCCGGGGCATTGAAGATGTAAGAGAAAGCGGCAGCACAGGTGAGGGGAGCGATCCCTTCGCCTGCGCTGTACACATATGACACGTTGAGGATGTGATGTAACATGCCGATGAGCGGGATTGAACAGCCGGAGTTTATCCAAATTGATGAGACGATCCGTCTACATAGGTACACCGATGATTGCGCCTTTGCGCTGAAGTGGTATCAGGATGAACATACGTTGTGGCTGGTGGACGGGAAGACAACTCCATATACCACGGAGAAAGTATATCAGATGTACCACTACTTGCAGGCACGTGGTGAGGTGTACTTTATTGAATACAATCCCTGTGGCAATGGGGTTGTGCCAATTGGAGATGTTTCCTTTTGGAGGGAGGACATGCCAATTGTGATTGGAGAGCCCGGTTTGCGAGGGTGTGGGATTGGAAAGAAGGTAATCTTGGCCCTGGTAGAGCGGGCAAAGCGCCTGGGGTTTTCGTCCCTGGAGGTAGCGGAAATCTATGAGCATAATGTGGGCTCTCGGAAGATGTTTGAAACATGCGGCTTTATGCCCATCGAGAAAACTCCAAATGGATGGCGGTATCGACGCTTATTGTAATTTGTACGAACCATATTACAGGGGGAGATATGAAAGTATCGATTACCGATCCAGAGGAAAAGCGAGAAGAGCGGAAGTATTCACCTCTGTCCGGCTCACTTGGTGCAGCCCAAGGACAGTATGCGTCAGTAAGATTAACGATTGTCGCTGAGAGGGAAGATATTCCTCAGTGTGGCCAGATGGCAAGAAACGCCCCCGGAATGTCTACACCCCGACGGAAGAGGAGTGCGAGGAGAAGCTGGAAGAGCCAATCCGGGAGATGAATGCAGAGATTGAAGCTCTCAGTGATGAGGTCAGGGCGGAGTTAGGAAGGCAGGGGTGGTGAGAGAAAACCGGGAAGACTGTGCTACGTCAAAGCACAGTTTTCCCGGTTTACAGAGTGTAGGAGACTATCCCAAACTTTGTGTAAACCTCCTGAGTGGTGTAGAATAGAAGCACCG
>CABPXX010000057.1 GCA_902461475.1 uncultured Eubacteriales bacterium
TTCTCTTTCTGGGGGCCAACATCGACGCCGTGGAGACGGCGGGGGAGCTGGGGATTGCCCCGGACCGAGCGGTGAACTACCACTGTGATAGCCAGGGCACCCAGCTCAACTACGAGACCATCAGCCAGGCGGTGAGCGCCGTCCGGTGCAGTGCTCCCTTGGATGCCCACTGGAAGGACGCCATTGAGGCGGACTTCCGTCGGCGGCAGGGCGGGCACCGCTGAGGGGTTACATCTGCCCCTTCCAGACCCGGGCCAGAATATCTTTGAGCACCAGTAGGGCGTCGGTGTGGTTGTAGCCGTAGTCCACTCGCAACTGGGTGAGCATTTCCCGCAGGGCGGGGGCGTAGTCGTTGATGCGTACCGTTTTGTGGTAGGTGGCCAACACCGGATATTTCTTGCTCCATACCTTGTTCCAGTCAATGCGGGCCTGGGCCTCGTCGCTGACGCTGTCGATCATCTGCTGGGCCTGCTGCTCGTCAAAGTCGTACTCAATGAGCTCGTCCAAAGTCATGTGGTAGAGCATGGCCAGTCCCTTGGACTGGCGGATGTCGGGCAGCGTCTCGTTGGTCTCCCATTTGGAGATGGTCTGGCGGCTCACTCCCAACTTTTCCGCCACATTTTCTTGGGTCAGCCCGCTCTTTTTCCGGGCGTGGTATAAACTGCTTCCCAAACTCATGATGTGTTCCTCCTGGTTTTCCGTGTTTTGTATGTCCAGTATACCGTTCTCACGAGAAAAAAGCTACCAAGGGAAACTGGAATGTTTGCCCGTTTTCCTGACAAAGGGCGAAAAAGCACCCTGAGCATTTGAGGTATGTGCGCCTCAAATGCTCAGGGTGTACCCTCTTCATCGGGGAGATATGCCACAATATCGTCCAGCGTGCAATCCAGCAGCTTACAGAGCATATCGAGAGTGTGGGTGGACACCGAGTCCCCGGCTTTCATGCGGCGAATGGTGGAACTGCTGATGCCGCCCTTTACTTGCAGGGTGTAGGTGGTTGCACCTCGTTGCTTCATGGTGCGCCATAGAGGCTCATAAGAAATCAAACATCTGCCCCCTTGCTCTTTACATATCTCTATTATTGCCTATAATAGAGATAGACCGTGATAGGCAATATTGCCAATGTAAAGAGGGGCAGAAAATGAGAACAAGACGATGTTTTTTTATTGGGCACAGAGATACTCCAGAAGAAATCTTGTATGCACTTCGTATGGCAATCGAAAAACACATTACCAGATTTGGGGTGGAGAAGTTTGGTGTGGGAGGGTATGGAGCTTTTGACAAATATGCCAGGATAGCACTATTGGAAGCCAAGAAGCAATATCCCCAGATTGTACTCATTCAGTTGGAACCCTTCCAGAGTAGCGGTAGAGCGGTAAAACTGTGGCTAAAATTTAACGGAATCTTTTGTCCGCTGATACCACCGAATACGCCAAAACGGATGGCTATCGTGAAAGCAAATCAATATATGGTGGAACATAGTGATTTTCTCATCGCTTGCACTTGGAAGCAGGGAAACGCCAATCGCATTATGGATTATGCGTCGAAACATAGGTTGTGTAGCATTGATGATCTGGGCTATGATTTGAGTTTGCCGTGAGTGGTGATGTGGTTGTGGGAGTACTATTATGCAGATGCCGGAATGAGAATAGAAGGCCCGAAGCTTCTGCCCAGGTAGAAGCTTCGGGCTATATTTCCTATAAAGTTTCGTGTGGAATGTCGATCTTCTCTACCTGAATCTTTCCGCCTTCGAGCTCCGCCATCATCATGGTGATCTCCTGGTGGAACCGCCGGGGACCGCAGGAGCCGGGGTTGAGCCAGAGAACGCCGTCCTTTTCCTCCTGTACATACTTGTGGGAGTGGCCGAATACCACCACATCTACCCCTGAGAGGTCCGCTGGGACCTCTTTTTTGTTGTGGACCATGAAGAAGGTGACGCCTTCTAACGTGACGGTGAGGTCGTGGGGAATGGCTTCCGCCCACTCCTTGTCGTTGTTACCCCGAACGATGTAGAGGGGGGCGTACTGTTGCAGCTGCTCCACAATGGCTGGCTTGTTGATGTCGCCGCCGTGGAGAATGGCGTCTGCGGTTTTCAGGTGCTCCACCACTTGGGGGCGTAGGAGGCCATGAGTGTCAGAGAGAATGGCGAGTTTCATGTGCGACCACCTCCCAGGGTCCACCTACAGTCGTTGTGATAGATCATCTGGCGGGTCATGCCGCCGTCAATGCAGATGTTTTCCCCGGTGATAAAGCCCGCCTGGTTCGAGCATAAGTACAGTACCATATTGGCGATATCCAGGGGGTAGCCTACCCGCCCAGCGGGGTGCTGTGTGGCATCGGGGCCTGTATAGACGGTGTAGTCGGTGTCAATCCAGCCGGGGGAGATGGAATTCACCCGCACTTTGCCCGCCAAACTCACTGCCAGGGCGTGGGTCAAGGCGGAGATGCCGCCTTTGGCGGCGGTGTAGCTTTCCGTCTGGGGCTGACTCATCCGGTCCCGGGAGGAAGAGATGTTTACAATGGCCCCGCCGGGGGCAAAGTGTGGGGCGAACAGCTTGGCAAGGTAGAAGGGGGAGGTGACTCCCACCCGCAGAGCGTAGTTGAACTCCTCGTAGGTACAGTCGTCAATGCCCTTCATCAGAGGAAGGGCGTTGTTGATGAGATAATCCACATGCCCGTGGTCAGCAATGACCTTACGGGCGAAGCTCTCTAATATCTCCTGATCAGCCAAATCCCCCACATAGTAGTCGTTGGGGAGCAGGTCGATGATACAAACTTTGGCCCCAGCTTTGCGAAATTCTTCCACAATGGCTTTGCCGATGCCCTTGGCGCCGCCGGTAACCACGGCCACTTTATTTTCAAACATGGTCATTCCTCCTCACTCTGCGTCCTCGTCCAGGGCCTCCACCAGAAAGCTCACCGGACGGAAGCCATCGTTGCAGGAGAGCATGGCGGACTTGGGATTCTTCATCCAGCCGTCATAGAAATTCTCTGCTCCATGGCTCAGGGCCAGGACAAAGGGGGAGAGGGTGTCCCAGGCGCTGGGACAAAAGCCCTCTGGTTTTTCCCAGCCGTTGGCGATGAAGACCTGTCCCACTTCCATGTCACAGGCGTGGGAGATGGGGTTTTCGTACTGAGCCATCAGGTCTGGGTATTGAGTGATGCGCATGACGGTGATTTTACACTTTTTCATATGATAATACCCTCGCAGTGGTCGATTTCGTGTTGGATGATCTGAGCGGTCCACCCGGTGAAGGTTTTCAGCCGTTCCTGGAACTTCTCGTTTTGCCAGCGCACTTTGATGGAGTTCCACCGCTTGGCGGGGCGGGTCCCAGTGAGGGAGAGGCAGCCTTCCACGGTGTCATAGGGGCTGGACTTCTTGACGATCTCCGGGTTGAACATAACCATATAGGAGCCCTCGTTGTCAAAGGCAATGATGCGCTTATTGATGCCAATCATGTTGGCGGCCATGCCTACGCAGCCCTCTTTGTGGTGCTCCAGAGTCTCCAGCAGATCAGCGGCCACGGACAGGTCTTCCGCTGTGGCGGGCTCTGCCTTCTGGGCTAGAAAGGTCTCATCTTTGCAGATGTCTCGTATCATAGTTGGTTTGCTCCCTTCATTTATCCCAGCTCAGGACAGCGTGGAGGGTGGCCTCTGTGACTGCTGGGAAATTCCTCTGTACCTGCTGATAAATCAGCTGTCTGGACTGGCTGGGTTCCTGGTGGTAGGCAGAGGAGATATGCTCATAGCCCCAGAGAGCCTCCGGCGTGGTGTAGACCGAGACAGGCCATCCGTAGGGCTGACCCTTTTTGTTTAGGCGACGACGGAAATCCCGAATCAGCAGATACCCGTACATCTGAAGATCGGTGACCGTGCCCTCAAAGTTCTTCTCGCCGCCCTTGCCGAATCCAGCCAGGCGTTTGAGCTCAAAGGAGAACAGCTCCTCTTGGACGGCAAACTGGTCCATCACACGTTTCTGGCGCAGACTGGCCAGCTCCTCGTCCCAACGGCTGTCAAAGTCGTAGCCGTCCCGCCGCCAGTTGGCGAAGTGGGGGAACCAGGCCTTAGAGATGAACCCGGCCTTTTTGCCGAAGAATTTGCCGTAGGCCACACGGCCACTGCGGGCAATGAACTTCCGCCACTCCCAGGGGTCTTGCTCCGGGTCACCGCTCCACCAGTAGAGGTTGGAGGTGTGTTCCTCCACAGAGAACCCGTCAATTTCGTTTTTGAATAGGGGGAGAAAACCCACCTCATCCACCCAGTCTATGAGCTCCTGCCAGCTGCGGATGCGGTAGGGGTTGTCCCAATCCAGTCCACGCATGATCCATTCCCCGTTCTCCAAGGCCATGGCAGATACCTCCTTTTGTCCTCATTCTCACGGCCATTATAGCATACAGAAGGTGAAAATGCTATGAAACTGCGTTCCGTTTCTGGGAAAAGAGAAACATGGTGCCCCCCGGTGTTCGGAGATCACCATGTTTCGCCTCTTAGAGAAATGTAAAATACTCATTTCCTATGTACAGCTATTCCATGCAAGCATGTTTGCCTTGTGAGCTGGGTACAGACGTGGTAGGATGGAGAAAAAGGAGGGAGAACGATGGAACTTCGGGTTCTGAGATATTTTTTGGCGGTAGCCCGGGAGGAGAACATCACTAAGGCGGCGGCCCTGCTCCACCTGACCCAGCCCACCCTCTCCCGGCAGCTGATGCAACTAGAGGAGGAACTGGGAGTACAGCTGTTTTATCGCAGCCGCTATCATATTGTCTTGACGGATGAGGGAATGCTGCTGCGCCGACGGGCCCAGGAACTGGTGGACCTGGCGGACAAAACGGTCCGGGAATTTTCTTCCCGGGAGACGGAACTGATGGGGGAGATTGCCATCGGAGCGGGAGAGACCCGGAATATGTCGTTCCTGTCCCAGGCCATTGTCACTTTTCGGGAGCACTACCCAAAGGTGACGTTTCGGATTTTCAGCGCCAATGCAGATGATGTGAAGGAACGGCTGGATATGGGGCTGTTGGACATGGGGCTGCTGACAGAGCCGGTGGATGTGGGCAAGTATGCGTTTTGCCGCATGAAGGAGAAAGACCGTTGGGGGGTGTTGGTGCGGGAGGATTCCCCGTTGGCAGCGCTGGAGGCAGTTACCCCGGAAGATTTGGAGGCGGTTCCTCTGCTGATCAGCGGCCGGGAAACGGTGCAGCGGGAATTGGCCAGCTGGTTTGGAGAGTACTGGGACAAATTGCAGATTGCAGCTACTTTCAACTTGGTCATCAATGCGGCCAATATGGTGCGCTGTGGCGTGGGGACAGCGCTGTGCTTTGACTTGAATATGGCCTTTGATGGTCTGCGGTTTCTCCCTCTGTCACCGGAAATAGAGACAGGAACAGTACTGGTCTGGAAAAAAGATCAGGCGCTGACCCCAGCGGTGGAGGCCTTCCATCAGCACATCAAAAAATTTTAAGAAGCAGCAACTTCAGTGTTTGGACTATCTGCATCATGAAATCCGGAAGGCGCTGAGATGAATGGAGATACCATCAAAAATGACCATCATTGGATGCGAAAACCGTTGGAAGTCTTTCCAAAGACATATTCCATGTTTTCCTCGTATGTAGAGAATTCCAGTTGCTCATATCCGGCCTCTTCGTGGAAGGATATGACGTGGTCTGACCAGTGAATCCAGAGTAGTTGCGTGTTTTTTGTGCCTATGCCGTCGTCCATACGGTGGTTTATCCTACTTTCTGTGTTTTGTGGGAGGTACAAAAAGGGCCACACAATTCTGTGAGGCCCTCAGAGTAAACATATGAGAGAATGGTGCATGGGAGCCTGTGTAACAACCGGCTCCCATGCACGTATAGAGGGGGGACATCTCAGAATGTGCGATCTCCGGTTACGGAGATATTCTACCATTCGGGTGAGGCGGATACCATGACAGATACCGCAAATTAAAGCGGCCTATTTCCCCTGTGATAGAAAATTTGCCCGGTTAATTCTTTGACTTGTCCAGCCGCTCCTTGCACATGTGGTATTGTTGGGCGTCAATGGCGCCAGTGGCCAGCATCTGCTCTGCCCATAGCTGGAGTGTTTCAACCGTGATAGAAATACGCTCCAGCTCCTGTTGAATGAAGATGAAATCCGTCAGCTCGTCGTCACTGATCATACCGTCTGCGGTGATCTCAATGAGCCGGTCCTTCCGCTTATTCATGGAGTTGAGAGAAGCCAGCATCTCCAAAACGATCTGGGATAGCTCCTTGACCTTTACTTCTGGCACATATTGCTGCCCGATGGGGCATTGATTGGCACAGTAATAGTTGCAGAGGTTGGGCTGCTTGTACTGCCTGGCCATAATCAGCACTTCATCTGGATGGGGGTAACAGCGCTCGTTTTCAATCCGCTCAATGCGTTCCGGCGCAATGGACTCCAACAATTCACTGGCTGCCTCTCGGGTGAGATGCAGTGCCTCCCGGGTTTTGTGGTAAATATTTTTATTCTCTTTTGTGGATACTCTCGCCATGATTGTAATCCCACCTTTATGATATATCTTTGTGGCCATTATACGGTGTTTTGAAGAGAAAGACAATTCCTTTTCAGAAAGGGAGTGTGGAAAGCACGTTCAAAAGTCCAGCGGCAAAGGCTCTGTGGCCTTCCTGGGTAAAATGAACGCCGTCATAAGAAAGGGGAATATTCCAGTCTCCGGCGTTGGCAAAGGGAATGCCAAGCCGCTGGGCCAGTGCGGTACAGTGTTGGGCAAAGGTACGGGAGTGGTCAATGAGTTGTTGGTTGGGCACCCATTCCCCCGGGGCCATGGGCGGCGGGGCGATGAGCAAGATCTGTTTGGGGAAAAGCGGTATTTTATGGAGAAAACGTTCCAGTTTTGCCGCTGCCATCTCTGGGCTGAGGCCTTGAAGCAGGTCGTTGGTGCCCAGCAGGAGAATCAGTAGAGCGGTGTCAGACGGAAGGGCAGGGAGAGACGTGGGAATCTCTCGGCCATTTTGCCCCAAGTTGTACACAGTCCAGCCGGTTTCCGCAGCCAGAATATCCACCCAGCGGTGATCTGGGTCATATCGTCCACCCAGAAAGGAGCGGGAGTCATAGCCGTAGGTATTGGAGTCGCCAAAGCAGGTGACGTTCATGGCCTTCCTCCTTGTATCCATACAGGATTGATTGCCCTTTATTATATAGGTACCTGGGAAGAGCGGCAAGGGAAGATAGCTGCTTTTCTTTCTTGGTGGTGTGTGCTATATTATAGCAATTTTCACAAATAGAGCACAGTACTTTAACTTTCCAGGAAAAGTGGTA
>CABPXX010000058.1 GCA_902461475.1 uncultured Eubacteriales bacterium
GTGCAGGTTGGTTCCGTTCATGCGGCTATATGCTTTAATTTTGAAAATTGCTATAAACTACGGAAGCTATGTGATCTTGGGCTTGTTTGTCCTGTACGGTGGCTTGTCAGCGGCGAAGCTGCCCCTGTTGGTGCTGTTGGCTGGGACCCTGTTCTCCTCGGTAAACGCCGTGTTTACCTGGTGGCTGGATCGGGCGGAGTACCAAGCGGCGTGCCAGAGACTGAACTGGATGCAACGAGAGGACAGGGGAGAGACCCCAGAGAAGCCCGTTTTGCTGTCCTGTGCAGAGGTGGAGAAGTCTTTTGGAGACAAGAAAATTCTGTCTGGGATTTCTCTGGACATTTCACGGGGAGAACATGTTCTGCTCCAGGGCAAAAACGGGTCTGGAAAGTCCGCTTTGCTGCGCATCCTGCTGGGGCTGGAGCGGGCAGATGCAGGTATTGTTCTGCGGTGTTCCGACCTTGCCTATGCCCTCCAGGAGGAGGCGCAGACCACCCTGACAGTGGGAGAACTGACGGAGCAGCTGGAGAAAACGCCGGGGATGGATTCGAGTGCCCTCCACCGTCATCTGGTGGGCTTTCAATTGACGGAATGTATGGACCAGCCACTTGCTCAGCTGTCCGGGGGACAGCAAAAGCGGTTCTTTCTGGCGGTAGCGCTGGCCAAGGACAGCCAACTGCTAGTGTTAGATGAGCCCACCAATCACCTGGACCGAGAGAGCGTAGCATATCTCACCCAGGTGCTACAAGAGTACCCCGGAGCAATGCTGGTTTGCACTCACACGGCGTGGACAGCGCTGCGGTGGGACAAAATTCTCCACATGCGGGGAGGTGTGATGGGTGAAGGGTGAGAAAAGGGGAAACATGCGCCGGGACTGCGCCCGTCTCATGGCAGGGGCCATCGTGGCCACCTGCCTGGAGTGCCTGCTGGGCATGGCCGCCCCCACGGTGGTCTCGCTTTTGTTGGGAGATATGGCCGACGCTCTGCTGGCCTTGGATGTCGCCGCCATTGGGGTCCGGTTTCCAGCATTCTTGGGCGGTATCTTGGTGACGGTGCTGGTGGCGCCGGGGATGACCCTGGTGAAAAATCTGCTGCTTACCCGCCAAGGTACTGCCTACGATATGTTTTTGATGGAGAGCACCCTATGCTTGCCCCACAAGAGCCTGCATCAGGTGGACGCCGGGGACTACCTCCATCGGTTTGAGGTGGACCGGACCCTGTACTACTGCTGTGTGGTCCGCCTACTGGGCTGTCCTCCAGCCATGGTGGCCTATGGGGTGTTGTTTGCCTGGATGGTGGGGCGACAGGGCTACCCCTGGGGATACTGCCTGTGGGTGTTGGTGCTGTCCGGAGCTTCCGTGGCCTATGATGCAGTACGGGCTAGACGAAAGGCGGAGTGGAACAAGGAGACGGCGGACTATGAGGGGCAACGGACCCAGCTGGAACTGGAATTGCTGGCGCTGCGAGATGTTAGCCACGGCTTTGGGCTGCACCCGTTTCTGCTGGACCGCATGAGACGCTGGTTTGATCGCTACTGGAAGTGCACAGGGCGGCGGCAGTGCGCCCAGACTGCCATGAGCCAGACGCTGCAAGGGTTCTGGGACTATAGCGTCCAGGTGGGGTGTATCCTGGTGGGAGCGGTGCTGGTAGCCCGGGGCCAGCTGACCCTGGGCGGGCTGTTGGGCGGCTATCTGTTGCTTCCTACCGTCAAACAGTTCTGGGTGTCTGTGCGGCAGCTGGTGGAGGATGTCCAAAGCGAGAGAACATACGGTGCTCGGATGGAATACTTCTATCAGGAACGGGAGGAGAAGCCGGACGAAGGGACAATGCAGCCCCTGGAGATATTGGCGCTGCACAACGTGGGCTTATCCTATGCGGCGGAAGACATGCCCGTTCTCTCCCAGGTGAATTGGACCCTGTCCATCGGGGACAGGGTCCAGCTGATGGGGGAAAACGGGTGCGGAAAATCCACCATGGTGTCCCTTCTGGGCGGTATCTATGCGCCAGACCAGGGAAAAATTCTGGACGAGAGGGGAGCGGCAGTATCCCTCCAGCGGCTGCGCCACAGTGTGGCATTGCAAGAACAGGACAGCGTCATCTTTACGGGGACCGTGTGGGACAATCTGTTCTTACCAGAGCACAAGCGGGAAGCTGCTGCCCAGCTCTTGGCAGGCCTGGCCTTTGCCAAGCCCTTGGAATATGCCATTGCGGGGGATGGAAAGAATTTGTCCCCCGGGGAGCGGAAGAAGGTTTTGCTCACCCGGGCTCTGCTGAAAGAGGCCCCCTTTCTCCTCCTGGACGAGCCGCTGAACCATCTGGACTCTGTGGCCCGGGAGGTGCTGGCGGTCAGACTGGAGGAGCGGCGGGGAGGCCTCTTGCTGATCTCCCATGACCCGTGGTTGCCAGAGCGTCTGGGTCTGGAAAAACGCTGGATTTCTGCGGAATTATCTTGCTGAACCCATGCCACTCTGATACACTGAACTTGAACCCATAAGGTCTCGGATGGGGAGAGAATACAGGAATGGAGATGGTAGTATGAAGGTCATTCCACGTAAGCTTGCGGCCCTGTGTCCCCTGCTTCTCTTGCTCTTACTTACCCCCAAGGCCTATGCCAACATGGCTGCGCCTGCCAATCCAGATGTGGGAACCGCCATCACCTTTGAGAAAAATCAAGAGCTTGCAGTGACCTCGGAGGTGCTGGATATCACCGTGAAAGGGGCCAAGGCGGAGATTGTGGCCACCTATACCATGGAGAACACCACGGACCAGCAGGTTGTCACGTCCTCCATGTTCCTCTCGCCCAACGTGGAGGCGGGGAATGTCACCGTCCTGGTGGATGGGCAGGAGGTACCGGTTGTGGTGGAGAGCTATACCCTGGGGGATGTCACTCAGATCGACACCCAGGACTGGCAGTACGTGGTGCTGGACGGGAAAGCCGCCGATGTGGGCCAGGGACAGACCGTGGACACCATCCTTTTTGCCTTGGAGTTTGAACCACACCAGCAGTATGACGTTGTGGTCTCCTACACCTACCGGCTGGGGGGATATCCGGACTATGACTACAATGTCAAGCGGGGCACCTTGGAGTATTACCTGCGTCCTGCGGCCCTGTGGAAGGATTTTTCCAACCTGACCATCAACCTCCACCTGGACGAGGACATGCCGGTGCTCCAGGACAGCAATCTGGAGTTTGAAAAGGTGGCGCCCCGTACCTATCAGTATGTCTCGGACACTTTGCCAGAGGAAAATCTGCGTATTGAGGTGGACCAGTCCTGGTGGAAGAAACTGGTTGGTTTCTTCCAAAACCCCTACTTGGCTGTATATGCCATGTATTTTGTCCCGGTGATTGTGGTCGTCGTGGCCTGTGTGGGGGGCGTGATTTGGATGGTGCGGCGGACGGCACGCCGCAACAAGCGACTCTAAAAGCGGTTGTGTGGGGGCAAATCCTGTGGTAGGATGAAGGTCAGAAATCATCTCATGCAAAGGAGAGAATCGTCATGTTAGAAGTGGGAAGCAAAGCCCCGGACTTTACCTTGAAAAATCAGGAGGGCCAAGAGGTCAGCCTGTCCCAGTTTGCAGGAAAGCGGGTCGTGCTGTATTTCTATCCCAGAGACAACACCCCAGGTTGCACCCGGCAGGCCTGCGGGTTTGCCCAGAACTATGAGGGCTTTACCCAGCGGGACGTGGTGGTCATCGGTGTCAGCAAGGACTCTGTGGCTTCCCATCTGAAATTTGCCCAGAAGTATGAGCTGCCCTTTGTGCTCCTCTCTGACCCCGACTTGGAGGCCATCCAGGCCTACGGTGTGTGGCAGGAGAAGAAGCTCTATGGCAAGGTGAGTATGGGAGTGGTGCGCACCACCTATGTCATCGATCCTCAGGGTGTCATTGAGAAGGTGATGCCCAAGGTGAAGCCAGACACTAACGCCGCCGAGATTTTGGCCTACCTGGACGGAGAGGTGTAACTGGCCATGCGAATCATTATTTCCCCCGCCAAGAAGATGCGGGAGGACACGGACAGTCTGGCCTGGCGCAACTTGCCTGCTCACCTGGAACAGACCCAGCAGCTGTGCCAGGTGCTCCAAGGCATGTCCTACGACCAGCTGAAAAAGCTCTGGAAGTGCAACGACCAGATCGCCCAGCTGAATGTGGAGCGGCTCAAAACCATGGACTTGCACCGCAACCTTACCCCAGCGATTCTCAGCTATGAGGGGATACAGTATCGGTATATGGCCCCTGGTGTATTCACTCAGGAGGAGCTGGAGTATGTGGAAGAGCATTTGCGTATCCTCTCCGGGTTTTACGGCCTGGTGCGCCCCTTTGACGGTGTGACGCCCTACCGCCTGGAGATGCAGGCTAAACTCCCAGTGGGCCAAGCCAAGGACCTGTACGCCTTCTGGGGTGACCGTCTGGCCCGGGACCTGTGGGGTGAGACGGACTGCATCATCAATCTGGCCTCCAAGGAGTACAGCGTGTGCGTTTCTCGCCATGTACCGCCCAACGCCCGGTTTATCACCTGTGTGTTCGGAGAAGAGCAGGGGGGAAAAGTAGTGGAAAAGGGTACCATGTGCAAGATGGCCCGGGGAGAGATGGTGCGGTACATGGCCCAGCACCAGGTGGAGCGCCCGGAGGATCTCGGTGCCTTTGACCACTTGGACTACCGCTTTTCGCCCCAGCACTCCCAGGAGAATTTATACGTCTTTTTGAGAAAACCATAACAGAAGGGCCTCCCACCGTGGGAGGCCCTTGTTCGTTGTTATTGGTAGCTCTGTGCCACGTTTTGCTCCACATCGTCGGCGGTGGAGGAGAGATCGGGGCTCTGTTGGGACTGTGCAGCCTGGTGGAGAAGCTGGACCCGATGCTGGACCGTCTTTGCAATGGCTTCGATGCGGTCAGCACCCACGCAGCCTTGTGCCAGGGAGCCAGACAGGGTGTTCCGAACCAGTTTATCCAAGTCAGACAGCGCCTCAAAGTCCACCCAGTCCAGGGAGGAGACCAGCTTCAGCTGCTGGTCGTGATGGTTTTTGAAGGGCTTGCACACCACATCGTGGTCCATGGGAATCCGCTCGGCGGTCCGGTCATAGCCCAGGGAAGTGCCGCTGTCAAAGATGGGGGCCATGCCCAGCCACTCCAGAGTTTCCGGGTTGCGCAGCAGGCCGAAGTTGTTTAGATGACGGTCCTCATTGGCCAGAAGATAGTCCACCACCAGCATCTGGTCCAGAGCGGGCACTACGTTATCCACACCCAGGGCCTGACAGCAGGAGATGAAGTACTGATACACCGACTGGCTGTTGCTCTTTTTCTGAATCTGCATCAACTGCCAGGCGGTGACCAGCTCCGTGTCCGGGGTGACAAAGTCCGTACACACCGAGTAGGGCTGGCCGTTGCTCCACAGCAGACGGTACGGAACGTGGGGGATGTTCAGACGCTCCATAATGCCTGTGGCGACGACCTCGTTGAAGGGCTGCTGCTGGAAGGGGGCGCTGCCGCCCTTGATGAGACAGCGAGCGCCGTCTACGATCTTCCAGTACTTTCTCAGATACCCGTCGGTGGTATTATCCGGGGAGCAGAAGTCAAACCCGGCGCTGGGTTTGGGCTGGCCGAAGAGCACACTGCCCACGTCATCGGAGAAGGGATTGTCGTAGAAGTTGATGGTGTCCCAGATGACCCCGGCGTCCTGAGGGCAAATCCAATAGTGATCGGAGAGACTCAACCCATAGCTGCGCAGGGGCAGCAGCTGCGGGCTGGGCAGCCCTAGTGTCTCCAAGGCCTCCCGTATCCCGATGCGGGTGGCGGGGATGCAGCGGCCCATCCACCACTGGTTCAGGGCGGCCCGGTCCACCTCTCCACTGGTGGCACGGGTGCCCACCGGGAGGTGTTCTGGTGTGTAGACGGTGTTGATATGTCGGATCGACCCGGTGGCCTCGTCCAGTTCCAACGCTGCCACTGCCAGCCGTTTGTGCATCAGGGTGCAAATCATGGGTAGTCCTCCCTTCATATTGAATGTATTGTAACATGTCCATAAAAACTCTGCAATGAAAAATGTGTTTCCGGTCAAAATAGATAGAACGGACTGGGAGGTCCCTTGATTTCTGTGTCGGGATTGAGTACAATATAAAAATACTATCGAAGGAAAGAGGGAGGACTATGCTCGCCTATACCTATATCCGACAGGGGAAATTCGAACTGCTGGACAAACCCAAGCCGGTGCTGCTGGACGACCGGGACGCCATTGTGAAGGTGACTTTGGCCAGCATCTGCACCAGTGACCTGCACATCAAGCACGGAAGCGTGCCCCGTGCAGTACCCGGCATCACCGTGGGCCACGAGATGGTGGGGGTGGTGGAGCAGGTGGGCGCTGCGGTTACCACCGTAAAGCCCGGGGACCGGGTGACGGTGAATGTGGAGACCTTCTGCGGGGACTGCTTTTTCTGTCAGCACGGATGGGTCAACAACTGTACCGACCAAAATGGCGGCTGGGCCCTGGGGTGCCGTATTGACGGCGGACAGGCGGAGTATGTTCGGGTGCCCTATGCAGACCAGGGCCTGGACAAGATTCCAGACACCGTCACCGACTTGCAGGCGTTACTGGTGGGGGATGTGCTGGCCACGGGCTACTGGGCCGCACAGATTTCTGAAATCAAGGAAGAGGACACGGTGCTCATCTTGGGCGCTGGGCCTACCGGCCTGTGCACCCTCCAGTGTGTGGCTCTGTACCATCCCAAGCGTATCATTGTCTGTGACCTGGACGAGAGCCGTCTGGCCTTTGTCCGCCAACACCACCCCGGCGTGCTGACCACAACGCCCAACGGGCTGAAAGACTTTTTGGTGGCCCAAAGCGACCACGGGGGCGCTGATGTGGTGCTGGAAGTGGCGGGGAGCGAGGAGACCTTCCGCATGGCCTGGGAATGTGCCCGGCCCAACGCCATTGTCACTGTGGTGGCCCTCTATGACGGCCCCCAGACGCTGCCCCTGCCGGACATGTACGGGAAAAACCTGATTTTCAAGACTGGCGGTGTGGACGGCTGCAACTGTCAGGAGACCTTGCAGCTCATTGCCCAGAGGAAGTTGGACACCACGCCCCTGATTACCCATACTTATCCACTTTCTCAGATCGAGGAGGCCTATCAGCTGTTTGAGCATCGGCAGGACGGAGTCATCAAGGTTGCCATTGAGATGGCGTGAGCATTGCGGTTCCACCAAGGCGGGCGCATCTATCGGGCCGCCCCCTTTCAGTCCGTGG
>CABPXX010000059.1 GCA_902461475.1 uncultured Eubacteriales bacterium
CGGTGATTGTGGAGATGTCGGCGGTGGGGGGCGCCCTCATTGTGGGCATCGCCATCAACATGCTGGGGCTGGGCAGAGAGAAGATCAAGGTGGGGAATATGCTCCCCGCCATGTTCCTGCCCCTGGTGTATTTCCCTATTTCTCACGTGATCGGCAGCCTGGTGTCCTAGGCTGCCGATTTTTTGCCCTGGAAATGGGCACTATGCACAAAAACAAAGGAAAAAATACCGTTTGGAATGTACAGGTAATTATAAGAAAATTCCTTGCAAATGGGCCTGGAAAGCAGTATACTGGATGTCAGGAAACGACATTCCGAATTTTTTTGCGGCAAATTTGTTAAAAAAATAACGACAAGTCTGCCGCTCGCCTTTTGTAAAGTCGTGTTAAAAATATAACGTTCCACCGCAGTTTGATGGAAATTCGATGAAGAAAAGGTAGTCTGGATGTAAAATTTGATTGCAAGGAGGCAATCCACATGTCATTTGTGAAGTTTGAAAAGCAGGGCAATGTGGCCGTTCTGACCATCGACCGTCCCGAGGCCCTCAACGCCCTGAACTCTCAGGTCCTGTGCGACTTGGACGCCGCCATCTCCCAGGTGGAGGCCGACGACGAGGTCCGTGTTGTGGTGCTCACTGGCGCTGGCCGTTCCTTCGTGGCTGGTGCTGATATCGGCGAGATGGTGAACTTCTCCGCCATCGACGGCAAGAAGTTTGGTGTCCACGGCGGCTCCATCTTCCTGCGCCTGGAGAACCTGTCCAAGCCCGTCATCGCTGCCATCAACGGCTTTGCTCTGGGCGGCGGCTGCGAGCTGGCCATGGCCTGTGACATCCGCATTGCCTCTGAGAAGGCCAAGTTCGGCCAGCCCGAGGTGGGCCTGGGCATCACCCCCGGCTTCGGCGGCACCCAGCGTCTGCCCCGCATCGTGGGCATCTCCAAGGCCATGGAGCTGATCCTCACCGCCAAGGTCATCGGCGCTGCCGAGGCCAAGGAGATCGGCCTGGTCTCCCAGGTGTATGCTCCCGAGGAGCTGATGGACAAGGCCCTGGAGCTGGCCAACGCCATCTGCGCCAACGCCCCCATCGCCGTGTCCGAGTCCAAGCGCTGCATCCGCATGGGCATGCAGACCGACATCGCCACCGGCTCCGCCTTCGAGGCTGAGGCCTTCGGCGTGACCTGCGGCACCCAGGACAAGAACGAGGGTATGGGCGCGTTCCTTGAGAAGCGCGCTGAGAAGCACTTCCAGAACAAGTAAGCTATTTCTCTTATCATATATTAAAACTGGTCATTCCAGTGAGGAGGAACTTATCATGAAGAAAGTTGTAGTCATCGGTGGCGGCACCATGGGTCTGGACATCGCCCAGGTCTTCGCTCGCAAGGGCTTTGACGTGGTTGTTCGTGACATTAAGGACGAGATCATCCAGGCTTCCGAGGCCCGTCTGAACAAGGGTCTGGACAAGCTGGTGGCCAAGGGCAAGATGGACGAGGCTGGCAAGCAGGCCATCCTGGACAAGATGTCCTTCACCACCGACCTGAACGCTGCTGCTGATGCTGACCTGGTGGTTGAGGCCGCCATTGAGAACCTGGAGATCAAGAAGTCCATCTTCGCTGAGCTGGACGCCATCTGCAAGCCCGAGACCATCCTGGCTTCCAACACCTCTTCCATCTCCATCACCGCCATCGCTGCCGCTACCAAGCGTCCCGACCGCTTCATCGGCATGCACTTCTTCAACCCCGCCACTGTCATGAAGCTGGTGGAGGTTATCCGCGGCGCCAACACCTCCGACGAGACCTACAAGGCCATCTATGACCTGTCCGTGGAGATCGGCAAGGAGCCCGTGGAGGTCAACGAGGCCCCCGGTTTCGTGGTCAACAAGATCCTGATCCCCATGATCAACGAGGCCTGCGACCTGCTGTACACCGGTGTTGCCACTGCTGAGGGCATCGACACCGCCATGAAGCTGGGTGCCAACCACCCCATGGGCCCCCTGGCTCTGGGCGATCTGGTTGGTCTGGACGTGTGCCTGGCCATCATGGACACTCTGTACAATGAGACCCACGATCCCAAGTACCGCGCCTCCCTGCTGATGCGCAAGATGGTGCGCGCTGGCCACCTGGGCCGCAAGACCGGCAAGGGTTTCTTTGACTACACCAAGAAATAATTTGCTCCCATCCGGGGGGCGGCAATGCCACCCCCCGGTCTCATACTGATAAGGAGGAAACATTCCATGGATTTCAAACTGTCCAAAGAACAAGAAATGATGCGCAAGCTGTTCCGTGAGTTTGCGGAGAACGAGGTCAAGCCTCTGGCTGCCATGGTGGACGAGGAGGAGATGTTCCCCGAGAACACCGTCAAGAAGATGGCTGAGCTGGGCATGATGGGCATCTACTTCCCCAAGAAGTACGGCGGCGCTGGCGCCGACGTGGTGAGCTACGCCATGGCCGTGGAGGAGCTGTCCAAGGTCTGCGGCACCACCGGTGTTATCGTGTCCGCTCACACCAGCCTGTGCTGCGCTCCCATCTACGAGAACGGCACCGAGGAGCAGAAGATGAAGTATCTGCCCAAGCTGTGCTCCGGTGAGTGGCTGGGCGCCTTCGGTCTGACCGAGCCCGGCGCTGGTACCGACGCTCAGGGTCAGCAGACCACCGCCGTGCTGGATGAGTCCGGTGAGAACTGGATCATCAACGGCTCCAAGATCTTCATCACCAACGCTGGCTTCGCCAACGTGTTCGTCATCTTCGCCGTCACCGGCACCGTGCTGGACAAGCGCGGCCGCAAGAGCAAGGAGATCTCCGCTTTCATCGTGGAGCGCACCGATCCCGGCTTCAAGGTTGGTAAGCACGAGAAGAAGATGGGTATCCGCGGCTCCTCCACCTGCGAGCTGATTTTCGAGGATTGCGTCATTCCCAAGGACCGTCTGCTGGGCAAGCAGGGCAAGGGCTTCGCCATCGCCATGAAGACCCTGGACGGCGGCCGTATCGGCATCGCTGCTCAGGCTCTGGGTCTGGGCGAGGGCGCCGTGGAAGAGGCCATCAACTACACCAAGGAGCGCGTGCAGTTCGGTCGTCGCATTTCCCAGTTCCAGAACACCCAGTTCCAGCTGGCTGAGATGCACACCAAGATGCAGGCCGCTCAATTCCTGGTCTACTCCGCCGCTGCCAAGAAGCAGGCTGGCGAGAAGTACACCATGGACGCCGCCATGGCCAAGCTCTTCGCTGCTGAGGCTGCCAGCGACGTGACCCGTCGTGCCGTTCAGCTGTTCGGTGGCTACGGATACACCCGTGATTACCCCGTGGAGCGCATGATGCGTGACGCCAAGATCACCGAGATCTACGAGGGTACTTCCGAGGTTCAGCGTATGGTTATCGCTGCCAACCTGGGCATTAAGTAATTGAGGAGGAAGAGCGCATTATGAAAATCATTGTCTGTGTCAAGCAGGTGCCCGACACCTCCGGCAAGGTTGCTGTGAAGGCTGACGGCACCATGGACCGTGCCGCTATGGCCACCATCTCCAACCCCGATGATATGAACGCTCTGGAGGCCGCCCTCCAGATCAAGGATAAGAACCCCGACACCAAGGTGGTTGTCATCTCCATGGGTCCCCCTCCCACGGAGTCCATGCTGCGTGAGTGCCTGGCTATGGGCGCTGACGAGGCCGTGCTGGTGTCCGCCCGTGAGTTCGGCGGCGCTGATACCTTCGCCACCTCCACCACTCTGACCGCTGCCATCCGCAAGATCGGCGTGGAGAAGGACGACATCGTGTTCTGTGGCCGTCAGGCCATCGACGGTGACACCGCTCAGGTCGGTCCCCAGATCGCTGAGAAGCTGGGCCTGCCCCAGGTCTCCTATGTCACCGGCATCGACTACACCGACGGCCAGCTCACCGTTCGCCGCGAGCTGGAGGATGGCTACATGACCATCAAGGTGCAGACTCCCTGCCTGCTGACCTGCATCAAGGAGCTGAACACTCCCCGTTACATGCGTGTGGCTGGCATCATGGATTGCTATTCCAAGCCCTACACCGTGCTGGACTTCAACGCTCTGGTGGACGATCCCATGGTGGAGCTGGAGACTGTCGGCCTGAAGGGCTCTCCCACTCAGGTGTACAAGTCCTTCTCTCCCCCCGTCAAGGGCGCTGGCACCATGCTGGAAGGTGCCGACAAGGCCACCTGCGAGCAGCTGGTGTCCATTCTGGGCGAGAAGCACATCATTTAAGGGAAGGAGCACTGAATTATGGCTTTCAATAGTAAAGACACCGCCGCCTTCAAGGGCGTGTGGGTATTCTGCGAGCAGCGCGACGGCGTCATCCTGAGCACTGGCTACCAGCTGCTCAGCGAGGGCCGCAAGCTGGCCAACGATCTGGGCGTGGAGCTGTGCGGCGTGCTGCTGGGCCACGAGGTCAACGAGACCTACGCCAAGGCTCTGGGCGGCTACGGCGCTGACCGTGTGTACATCTGCGATCACCCCCTGCTGAAGGACTACACCACCGATGCCTACACCAAGGTCATCTGCGACCTGGTGGAGGAGAAGAAGCCCGAGATCTTCCTCATCGGCGCTACCAACATCGGCCGTGACCTGGGCCCCCGTGTGGCTGCCCGTCTGAAGACCGGTCTGACCGCTGACTGCACCCACCTGGACGTGGATGTGGAGAAGTACAAGGCTTTCCTGAAGACCACCTCCACCATCGACGTGGACAACACCAAGTTCGAGGAGAACACCAACCTGAAGATGACCCGTCCCGCCTTTGGCGGCCACCTGATGGCCACCATCGTGTGCCCCGACTATCGTCCTCAGATGTCCACCGTGCGTCCCGGCGTGATGCAGACCCAGGCCTACAACGAGGAGACCGCCGCTAAGACCGTTCTGGAGAAGGTGGACGTGCAGCTGACCAAGGAAGACATCCACGTGGACCTGGTGGAGATCGTCAAGTCCGCCAAGAAGGCCGTTGACCTGATTGGCGCCGACGTGGTTGTCTCCGTGGGCCGTGGTATCAGCGCCGACCCCAAGCGTGGTCTGGAGATCGCTGAGGAGCTGGCCAACGTCCTGGGCGGCGTGGTTGGCGCTTCCCGTGCCGTGGTGGACGACGGCTACATCGGTGTGGACCACCAGGTTGGTCAGACCGGTAAGACCGTTCACCCCAAGATCTATGTGGCCCTGGGCATTTCCGGCGCCATTCAGCACGTGTCCGGCATGCAGGACGCTGAGTGCATCATCGCCGTGAACAAGAATGCCAACGCCCCCATCTTCGACGTGGCTACCTACGGCATCACTGGCGACCTGTTCAAGGTTGGCCCCATGCTGACTGAGGCCATTGCCAAGTACAAGGCTGAGAAGGCCTAATCGACCATTTCAAACATGGGTCCCCTCGGGGACCCATGTTTTTTACCCTTTCCCAGCAAGAAATTTCCAATTGCGTGGATTTTATCGCTGTTCTAGCCACTTTAGCAGGATAGAAAACTACCAGTTCCGGCCCTGCGTAATTTTGGAAAAAACATGGAATCCCTTGTACCACAACGGGTTGAGGCTGTTGAAAACTTTGTGGAAGCTGTGGATAACTCCCTGTAATCTCTGTGTAAAGCCTGTGGGAAGGGAGGGCAAAGCGGGGAAAGGCCTTGACGGGTGTGGGCGGGCATGGTAAGATAAACCTGCTGTATGACTGACGGAAGTGGAGTGACCACGTGGAGTACAGCCGACGCCCATGTGCGCCGTATTGCCGACCGTCTGGGCGCACTCGAAATCAGTGCGCCCTTTTTTGTTTTTGAGGCGCAGGAAGGAGCATGGAAGATGAAAACAGACATTCAAATTGCCCAGGAGGCCCAGATGCTGCCCATCGGACAGGTGGCATCCATGGCCGGGATTGACGAGAACCTGCTGGAGTATTACGGCAAGGTGAAGGCCAAGATCGACATCACCCCGTTGCGCAATGTGCCCCGGAAGGGCAAGCTGATTCTGGTCACCGCCATCAACCCCACCCCCGCCGGAGAGGGCAAGACCACCTCCGTGGGCCTGGCCGATGCCCTGCGCCGCATGGATAAAAACGTGATGCTCTGCCTCCGGGAGCCCTCTTTGGGCCCCGTGTTCGGCGTGAAGGGCGGCGCTGCTGGCGGCGGCTACGCCCAGGTGGTGCCCATGGAGGACATCAACCTCCACTTCACCGGCGACTTCCACGCCATTGGCGCGGCCAACAACCTGCTGGCCGCCATGCTGGACAACCACATTCAGCAGGGCAATGCCCTGGGCATTGACGTGAAGAAGATCACTTGGCGCCGCTGTGTGGACATGAACGACCGCCAGCTGCGCAACATTGTGGACGGCCTGGGTGGCCGGATGCAGGGTGTGCCCCGGGAGGACGGCTTCGATATCACCGTGGCCAGCGAGATTATGGCCGTGCTATGCCTGGCCACTGGACTGTCCGACCTGAAGGAGCGGCTGGGCCGCATGATCGTGGGCTACACCTACAACGACAAGCCCGTCACCGCCGCCGACTTGAAGGCCCAGGGCGCCATGGCTGCCCTGCTCAAGGACGCCATCAAGCCCAACCTGGTGCAGACCCTGGAGCACATCCCTGCTCTGGTCCACGGCGGCCCCTTCGCCAACATCGCCCACGGCTGCAACTCCGTCTCCGCCACCGACACCGCTTTGAAGCTGGCCGACTACGTGGTCACCGAGGCGGGCTTCGGCGCGGACCTGGGTGCTGAGAAGTTCCTGGACATCAAGTGCCGGGCCGCCGGGCTCACCCCCGACGCCGTGGTCATCGTGGCCACTGTCAAGGCTTTGAAGTACAACGGCGGCGTGCCCAAAACCGAGCTGGGGGTGGAAAACCTGGAGGCCCTGGAGCGTGGCCTGCCCAACCTGCTCAAGCACGTGGAGAACATCACCCGTGTGTTCGGCCTGCCCGCCGTGGTGGCAATCAACCGCTTTGCCAATGATACCGAGGCCGAGCTGAACCTCATCCGCACCCGTTGCCAGGAGCTGGGGGTCAACGTGGCCCTGTCCGAGGTGTGGGGCAAGGGCGGCGAGGGCGGCCTGGAGCTGGCCGAGGAAGTGCTGCGCCTGTGCGACCAGCCCCAGGACTTCCACTACGCCTACGACCTGGGCCTGCCCTTGAAGGACAAGATTCAGGCCATTGTGGAGAAGGTGTACGGCGGCGCTGGCGTGCACTACACCGCCGCCGCTGCCAAGGAGCTGGCCCGTCTGGAGGCCATGGGCTTTGACAAGCTGC
>CABPXX010000060.1 GCA_902461475.1 uncultured Eubacteriales bacterium
AGCGCCACCATCCTCCAAGTGGCCGGGCCCCTCCCGGGGCTTCGGCTCCCAGCTGCAAATGGAGGACGGGGCCCAGCAGGCCTATGCCATCGCCGCCCCCCTGCTCATTTTAGCCTGTCTGCTCTGCTCTCTGCTGGCCTCTGTGGGCCAGGGAGCCGGAGAGCGGTTTGTGTGGGCCGCTGCCGCCACCTTTACCGCAGCGTCCTCTTACTCCTCTCTGCTGGCCTTTGCCCTGCCCTACAAGAAGCTGTCCTCCCGTCTTTATAAGGTGGGGGCTGCCATCGCCGGGTGGGCGGGGGTGCAGCGCTGCCGCCATGCGGGCATCGTCCTCACCGACGGAGACCTGTTCCCCCCCGGATGCATTCAGGTGTCCCAGTTTGAGCTGTTCGGCACCGCCAAGAAGGAAAAAACCGTGTCCTATGCCGCCACTCTGTTAAAGGTGGCCGACTGCGGCCTGACTCAGCCCTTCTATAAACTGCTGCAATCCACCGGCGCGCTCTACCGGGAGGCCTCCGGGGTGCGGTTCCACGAGGGCGGCATCACCGGCATCATCCACAACCACGACATCATCGTGGGCACCTCCGACTTCATGCACCTGGTGGACATTCCCCTGCCCCGGAGCATCCGGGTCAAGCACGCCATCTACTGTGCCGTAGACGGCAAGCTGGCGGCCATGTTCCCGGTCACCTACGCCATGCCCTCCACGGTGCGTCCCAGCCTGTCCACCCTCATTGGGTTGAAGGTGACCCCCATTCTGGCCACCCGGGACCCCAACCTCATCCCCGCCCTGCTCAGCTCCAAGTTCAAGCTGCCGGTGGATAAGATGGAGTTCCCCTCCACCGACCGCCGCCGAGAGCTGTCCGACACCAACCAGCTCCACTCCACCCAGCCCGTGGCTCTGCTGTCCCGGGAGGGCGTGGGTGCCTTCTGCGACACCGTGCTGGGCTGCCGCCGTCTGCGCTGGGCCACCCGGCTGAGTCTGGTGTTTGCCCTGGCCGGGGCCGTCCTGGGTGTTTTGCTCACCTGCTTTATCGCCTACACCGGCTCCTATGAGGCCCTGAGTCCTGTGAACTTCTTTATTTTCATGCTGGCCTGGCTGGTTCCGGAACTGCTCATTGCGGGATGGGTCAACCAATATTGAGCCCATTGATACCATATTTTACCCATACACCCCGGATGGGGCCCTTTGGCCCCAACTCCGGGGTGTATTTTTTCGTATTTATTGCACAAATATAGTTTGACAAGAAGCTTACTTTTGCATTATAATATCAACGCCAAATTGAGAAACCCCGTTGAAAGGAGAGACTGTTCTATGAACAAAAGAAAGCTTCTTTGCAAGCTGGGCGCCTGTACCCTCGCAGCGGCTCTGTGCGTCCCCTTCCTGGCCCCCACCCGGGCCAACGCCGCCTCCTCCCGTGTGGAGGAGATTCTGGGCAACATGACCCTGAAACAAAAGGTGGAGCAGATGCTCATGCCCGACTTCCGGGACTGGTCTACCACCGGAGAGGGCACCGCCCCTGACTTCACCGAGATGAACGATCAGGTGGCCCAGGTGCTCCACGACCACGACTTTGGCGGCGTCATCCTCTTCGCCGACAACGTCAAGACCACCGAGCAGAGCTTCAACCTGGTCCAGGACCTGCAGGCGGAGAACCTGGAGGGCAAGGACAGCCCGGTGCCCATGCTCATCGGCATTGACCAGGAGGGCGGCATTGTGTACCGTCTGGGCTCCGGCAGCGCTCTGCCCGGCAACATGGCCGTGGGTGCCACCGGTGACACCGAGTATGCCAAGCGGGCCGGTGCCATCATCGGCCGGGAGCTCAGCGCCCTGGGCATCAACACCGACTTTGCCCCTGTGGTGGATGTGAACAACAACCCCAATAACCCCGTCATCGGTCTGCGTTCCTTCGGCGACGACCCCTACAAGGTGGCTGACTTCGCCGTGGCCATGATCGAGGGCATCAACGCCTCCAACGTCATCACCTCCGCCAAGCACTTCCCCGGCCACGGTGACACCGCCACCGACTCTCACTCCGGCCTGCCCATCGTGGACAAGAGCTATGAGGAGATCAAGAAGATGGAGCTGGTGCCCTTCCAGGCCGCTATGGATGCGGGCACTGACATGTTCATGGTGGCCCACATCGCCTATCCCCAGATCGACCCCACCGTGGTCAACGACAGCTACATCCCCGCCACTGTGTCCAAGGTCTTTTTGACCGACATCGTCCGGGGTGACATGGGCTACGACGGCGTGCTCATCACCGACGCCATGAACATGAAGGGTCTGGCCGACATGTTCACCCAGTCCGAGGCCTGCATCCGCTCCATCCAGGCGGGCATGGACATCCTGCTCATGCCCTGCGTGCTGGATCGGAACAGCAGCGTGGACAACCTGGACCAGATCATCGCCGACATCATGGCCGCTGTGGAGTCCGGTGAGATTCCCCAGAGCCGCATCGACGAGGCCGTCACCCGCATCCTGACCCTGAAGGAGAAGCGCGGCATTCTGGACTACGACCCCGCCGACTACTCCCTGGAGAAGGCTCTGGCCGCCGTGGGTTCCGACGAGAACCGCCAGGAGGAGCGGGAAATCTCCGCCGCCGGTGTCACCGTGGTGAAGAACCAGGACAACACTCTGCCCATCCGAACCAAGGGCGGTGAGAAGGTGCTGCTCATCGGCGCCTACTCCAACGAGGCCCCGGGCCTGGAGCTGGGCTTCCGCCGCGCTCAGGCTGCCGGTCTGGTGGACGGCGTGGAGTATGAGTCCCTGATCTACTACAACGCCGACGAGGCCACCCAGGCCCAGATCAAGGACAAGATCGCCGAGAGCGACTACGTCATCGTCATCTCCGAGCTCAGTGGCTCCTCCATGAAGCCGGGCACCTGGAAGCGGGACATGCCCGAAATGATCGTGAACACCGCCCACGAGCTGGGCAAGAAGTCCGTGGTCATGAGCATCTCCCACCCCTATGACGTGCAGTTCTACGACAATGCCGACGCCATCATGGCCGTGTACGGCAACAAGGGCATGGACCCCACCGAGGGTCTGGTGCCTGACGCCGCCTTTGGTCCCAACGTCCCCGCCGGTGTGGAAGTGGCCTTCGGCATCTTCCCCGCCCAGGGCACTCTGCCTGTGAACATCATGGAGTATGACGAGGAGCAGGGCGCTTTCACCGACAACGTCTTTGCTCTCAACGGCCAGACCTATGCCAACGGCTACGGCCTGAGCTACAACGCTCTCTCTGTGGGCGACAAGGGCGAGATCACCGCTGTGCTGGGCAGCATCGCCGGCATGGATTCCTCCCTGTACACTCAGGAGTCCTGGACTGCGCTCCAGGGCGTGGTGAAGGAGGCCTCCGACCTGCTGACCTACAGCGCCCTGACCACCGACGAGGTGGCCGCTATGGTCTCCAAGCTCAACGACGCCATTGCCGCTCTGGAAGAGGTGGTCACTCCCACTGTGGAGCCCACCGCTCAGCCTACCGTGGAGCCCACCGCCAAGCCCTCTGAGAAGCCCTCTGAGAAGCCCGACGTGCCTCAGACTGGCGACTCCGCCCAGGTGCTGTGGTATGTGGCCGCTCTGGCCTCCGCTGTGGTGTGCCTGGGTGCCGCCACCGTGGCCTACAAGCGCAGCCGCCGCTAATCCCTAACAGACAAAAAAGTACGGTCAGCTTTCGCTGACTGTACTTTTTTGCGATAAATTCCTATTTTTATTTACTTGAGTTCCACCACTCGGTCACAGCTCTGGGCCAAGTGGGGCTCATGGGCCACCAGAATCACCGGCTTGCCCAGATCTTTCAGTCGCTGCAAGATACGCTGTGCCCGCTGGGGGTCCACCCCGGTAAAGGGCTCGTCCAACAGTAGAACTTCCCGCTCCAGAGCCAGACACCGCCCCAGGGCCAGCCGCCGGGCCATACCTCCGGACAGGGCCGCAGGGTAGCTTTCCTCCTCCCCCTCCAGTTCCACCAGGGACAGCCAATGCTCAGGCTCCACGGCGGGATAGCGGGGGGCCACATCGGTGAGGTGTTGGAGCACTGTGCGCCAGGGCAGCAGGCGGTTTTCCTGAAAGAGAAACGCAGTCTCTGCGGGGTTCAGGCCGGAGATTTTCCCCTGTTGAGGCTGCATCAGCCCGCCCAGCACTCGCAGCAGGGTGGTCTTGCCGCACCCAGAGGGGCCCACCAGAGCAGTGACCCCGGACCGGGGAATGGAGACGCTCACGTCATCCAGGGCCACCTTGTCCCCGTATCGTACCGTGAGATGTTCCACCTGTATCATGTCGCACCCTCCCCTCTGGGTTTCAGCCACAGCCCCAGCAGCCCCTCCAGCACCAGGGAGAGGACCACAATCACCGCCGTCCAGGCAAACAGTTCCGGGGTCTCCAGGGCCTGCCGGGCCTGTTGAATGCTGGAGCCAATGGCGAATTTGGGCGGACAGAGCACCTCAGCGGCCACCCCGGACTTCCAGGCCAAACCAAAGCCGTTGAGGAGGGCGGCGGTGAAGTGGGGGCGCAGAGAGGGCAGGTAGATGAGGCCCAGGGTCTTGAGGCGGGAAAAGCCATAGGCCCTGGCCAGCTCCAGCAGCTGCCCGTCCACCGCCTTGAGCCCCGCTGTCAGGCTGCCCCACACCACCGGGAGCACCATCATTCCGGCGATGAGGCCGGGAATGTTGGCCCGGGTCACCCATAAGTATACCAGCAAAATAAAGCACACCACCGGGGTAGCCCGCAGCACCCGGATGGCAGGGGAGAAAATCCGGTCCGCCCAGGTGGAAAAGTGGGTAAGAAAGGCCAACAGAGTGCCCAACACCGCCCCGCCCACCAGGCCGCACACCACCCGGGCCAGGGTGGACACCGCGGACAGCCAGAATTCCCCCGTCTGGCCCAGCTCCGCCAGGCATGCCGCCACCGAGGCTGGGGAGGGCAGCAGCAGGGCCCGCCCCACCCACCAAGATGCCAGCTGCCATACCCCCAGCCAGACGGCCAGGGGTATGGCAACCCGGAACAGTGTTTTCTTTTCCTTAGGGGACATAATAGATGTCGTCATCCGGCAGCTTTCCGCCCACTGCGGTGGGGTCGATGGAGTAGAGTACCTCATAGTAGCCGCTGATGGCGGGCTTCATGTCTTCCCCGGACAGAAACACCAGGTTGCACTGGGGAATGGCCTTCTGAGCGATGGCGGCGGAGGGGGCGATGCCCAGGTCTGTCACCAGCTGCCCCGCCTCCTCCGGGTTCTCCTTTACATAGGTGACGGAGGCCTCATACTCCTCCAGGAAGGCGTCCACCGCCTGGGGGTGCTCGGCCAGGAAGTCCGCCCGGGCTACCACAGCGGACATGATGAGCTGGCTGCCGTTGTCCAGGTCGTTCCAGGCCGTGGTGAGGTCGATGGCGTCCCGGACACTGCCCTTGCTCTGGGCGATGGCGGCAGTGGCGGCAGGCACAGGGAGCATGGCCGTCTCAATCTCCCCAGAAATCAGCTTGGCACTGATCTCGGTGGCGTCGGCAAAAACGATCTCCACGTCCTTATCCGGGTCCAAGCCATTCTCGGTGAGCAGGTGGCGGAGGATGTACTCCGGGTTGGCCCCCTGACCGGTGGCGTAGACGGTCTTGCCCTTCAAATCCTTCATGGACTGGATGGCAGTGCCGTTGCTCCCCTCCAGAATGTGGAGCACACCCTGGGTGCCCAGGGCCAGAATCTTCACATCCCCTTCGGTCTTGTTGTACAGATTGGCGGCCACATTGGAGGCCACCATGGCGATGTCATACTCCCCGTCGGCGGCGGTGAGCCCCGCCACCACCTCGTTGTTGTCGGAGGCCACGGTGTAGGTGTAGTGGTTGACGGTGTCGCCGTTGTCGCTGCCCGACAGCAGCTTGGCCGCTCCAATGCCCGTGGGGCCGGAGAGCACCGCCAAGCGCACGTCCTCACCCTGGAACACTTCCTGGGTGGGCTGGTCGGTGGGCTGAGTGGTGGTCTCGGCGGCCTTGGGGCCGGAGCACGCGGTCAAGCTCAGGGACAGGGCCCCGGCCAGCACCGCAGCAAGTAGCGTTTTTATCTTCATCATGGTTCTTCTTCCTTTCTATCCAATTAGAAGGACACCAGGGGGGCCTCCCCGTTGTCCTCGCCCGGCTCAATGGCACGGATGATCACGTCATAGCCGTAGTTGTCGTTGACCTGCACCGTCACCCGGTCCCCCACCCGGCGGCCCAACACCGCCCGGCCCACCGGGGACTCCTTGCTCACCAGGCCCTTGAGGGCGTCCTGGCGCATGGTGGTGACAATCTGGATGACCATCTCCTCCTCGTCGTCCTCCACGTAGAGGGTGACTTTGTCGTACAGCCCCACCGTCCCCTCCTGGGATTGGTCCGAGATGATGGTGGCGGTGCGGATGACGTTTTCCAGGTACCGGCACCGGCTGTCATTGCGGTTTTTCTCCTGCTTGGCGGCCTTGTACTCGAAGTTCTCGCTGAGGTCGCCAAAGGCCCGGGCCTCCTTCACCGCCTCGATGAGTTTGGGCCGCAGCTTAAACCGGCGGTGATACAGCTCCTGGCGCATCAGTTCAATATCCTTTTCGGTCAATTCCTTTCCCATAGCTGGTTCCTCCTATTCTCACCCAGTTTGGCACACCCCTGCTCTGCCGTCAAGAAGAATTTTTCCCAATTTTAAAATTTTCTCTTGACACAGCCCCGGGGCCATGGTATTATAATTCTTGCCCACGGGCCGGAGTGGCGGAATTGGCAGACGCCCGGGACTTAAAATCCCGTGGGAGAAATCCCGTGCCGGTTCGATCCCGGTCTCCGGCACCACAACTTTATATCGCGGGGTAGAGCAGTTTGGTAGCTCGTCGGGCTCATAACCCGGAGGTCGTAGGTTCAAATCCTGCCCCCGCAACCACATTGTGCGACCAAAAAAGATATCGCACCGGAAAACCCCGAAGCCACAACGGTTTCGGGGTTTTTCGCATCCAATTTTGACTGCGCAAAAAAAAGATATCTTTTCAGGCATCCCCCCATTGGTGAGGACTTGAACTAAATTCCGGCAGTTGTTCCCCCGTTTTCCGCCGTTGTTTTCAGAATTATTCCGCTCACAGCAAAAAATATTTTGTTAAATTTTTGTGAACAAAGTGGTTTGTACTATAGCAATTTTCACAAATAGAGCACAGTACTTTAACTTTCCAGGAAAAGTGGTA